>CANRJI010000015.1 GCA_947630885.1 uncultured Bacilli bacterium | reverse complement strand
GTATTCTCCTTGAGCATTTTCTGGCCTTAAATAGACAATATTCTTACTGTCATTTGTTACGCCACGATATGTTTGAAACATTAAATTAAACTCACGAATATCAGTAAAGTTTGATTTACCGCATTTTGGACATGGTACTTTATTTTCTTTAATATAACTTACCATTTCTTCTTTTGTCATAGCATCGCCAATACTGCTATTGGAAAAATCATTAATTAAATTATCGGCACGATGACGGGTCTTACATTCTCGGCAGTCAACTAATGGATCTGAAAATGAAGAAACGTGACCTGATGCTTCCCATACACGTGGATGCATTAAAATATCAGCATCTAATTCGTAAGCATTTTTGCGCTCCGCAATAAATCTTTTACGCCATGCGTCTTTGACGTTATTTTTTAATCTACTTCCTAAAGGACCGTAATCCCAAGTATTGGCTAATCCTCCGTATATTTCACTACCTTGAAATATAAATCCATATTGCTTACAGAGATTAACCATCTTTTCCATTGTTATCTTTTCCATATTTCCTTCTTTCTTTTACAGTATATTACTATAAATTGATTTCTTTGTAAATATTATTTAATAATTTCATATATAAGTTTATAACTACTATCAGGCTTATCAGTTACTGTAAATAATTTTTCTTGTGCTATTTCTGGTAGTTCTTTATTAGTATATAAAGTCATAATGGTATCGCCTTCTTTAACTTCATCATTAAGGTTTTTATTTAAAACGATACCCGCTGAATAATCAATTGTATCTTCTTTATTTTGACGGCCAGCGCCTAAGTGCATCGAAAGTTTAGCTATTTCAAGTGAAGATAATTGGGTTAAATAACCATTTTTATTACTTTTTATTTCATAAGTATAGTTACTTTCTGGCAAGCTATTAATATCACCCTTTTGGTAGCTAATAAATTCAAGTAATTTTTCGTATGCTTTGTTATTTGCTAAAACTTCATGAACTTTGGCTTTTGCTTCTTCATAAGTAATATTTAATCCTAATGATACCATATATGATGATAATTCTATGCATAGTTTTAATAAATTACTATCAGGTTTATTACTTAATATATCTAATGCTTCTCTTACTTCTAGGGCATTACCGATATTATTTCCAAGAGGAACATCCATATTGGTAAGAAGAGCAACAACTCGCATCTTATTTTCCTTTCCAATTCTTATCATTAATTTGGCAAGTCTTTGGGCATCTTCTAAATTTTTAATGAGAGCGCCCTCTCCTACTTTGATATCTAAAACAAGATTTTTAGAACCAGAAGCAATTTTTTTACTCATAATGGAAGACGCGATAAGAGGAATCGACTCCGTCGTCCCTGTAACATCTCTCAAAGCATAAATTTTTTTATCGGCAAGAGCAATATCTTCCGTTTGACTAGTGATAGCCATACCTACTTCTTCTACTTCTTTAAGAAATTCTTCTTTGGTTAAATTGACTTTAAAACCTGGTATCGATTCTAATTTATCGATTGTTCCTCCCGTATAGCCAAGCCCTCGACCGGACATCTTTGCTACTTTGCAGCCACATGAAGCTACAATTGGAGCAATAATAAGTGATGTTTTATCGCCAACACCACCAGTCGAATGTTTATCGACAACATTACTTAAAGAACTTAAATTGATTTGACTACCTGATAAAAGCATATATTTAGTTAAATTAATGGTTTCTTCATCAGTCATACCATTTAATACGATAGCCATTAATAGTGACGACATTTGATAATCTTTAATTTCTCCACTTAAAAAACCATCAATTACGTATTTGATTTCGGCTTCCGTTAATACTTCTCTATTTTTTTTCTTGATAATAATATCAATTATATTCATATTTCTCCCCACCATTCTATTAACATTTTAACATAAATAAAGAAGAATGACAATTTATCTTCTTTAAATAAAAAAGGAAGCTAATTATTTAGTTTCACTTTTAATCTTCTTCTTCTCATTCTTTTCTTTTTTCTTATCATGATTCCAAATGATATTTGTTTTCGTTACTAATACGATTGTCAAAATAAGGAGAATAATATAGATAACAATACCATAAATATTTGTTCCAAGCATTGGATAACCAATCGCATATAAAACAGATGCTATAGCAAATAAGATATCAACGAGATAGATAATAAGGACAGTTTTAGTCTGCGAAAACTTTAGTTTTAATAACTGATGATGAAGATGTTCTCCATCTGGCATACTAATTGGCTTATGATTAATTAATCTTCTGATGATTGCAAATAAGGTATCTGTAATTGGAATAGCTAAAAGTAAGAGAGGAATAATAACGGAAGTTAAAGTAATGTTCTTAAATCCTAATAAGGCAATAACGGCGATGATATAACCTAAAAACATACTACCGGAATCTCCCATAAATATTTTGGCAGGATGAAAATTATGAACGAGAAAGCCAAGTGTACTTCCGAGCATAATAAAGGTTAAAGAAATATCCAAACCATTAAAATTGTTAAGGAGTAGTCCAATAATACCAACTGTCAAAAAGTAAATACTAGAAATACCCGAAGATAAACCATCTAATCCATCGATAAGATTGATACAGTTGACGACAGCAACAATAAAGATAATCGTCAAAGGGTAAGCAAAGATACCAAAGTTAAGATAGATACCAAAAGCGGATACATCTTGAAGTAATATTTTTCCGTATAAAGGAATAATGGCAGCTCCCGCAATTTGACCAAGTAATTTGTATTTTGCTGGTACGGGTTTGATATCATCAAATAAGCCAGTAACGATAATGATAAAACTACCAATTAAAATGGCATTCATTTGAACAGTATGCTGTCCAAAGAGCATATATCCTAAAAGAAAACCGGCATAGATGCCTAAACCACCCATTCGCGGAATAGGAACTTTATGAACTTTTCTTTCGTTAGGGATATCCATAGCTCCAATAAATTTAGCAATCCTTTTTACTATTGTGGTAAATATAGCTGTAAAAGTAAAAGTTATGGCAACAATTAATAACACTTTTTCTATTTCCATTACTACAACTCCTGACACTTCTATTATATAGTATTTCAATAAATATTTCAATTATTTATAAGTATCATAATTTAATAAACCGATACTAATCTTAAAAGCTTTTATATTTATCTTTTGCGAGATAAGTGATAGGCTTTTTGATATTCACCGCTTTTGATATTAGATATCCATTCTTGATTTTCTAAATACCAATTGACAGTATCTCTAATTCCATCTTCAAAGTTATAAGTTAGTTTCCAACCTAATTCTTCTTCGGCTTTATGAGAATTGATAGCATAACGTAAATCGTGACCTGGACGGTCTTGAACAAAGGATATCAATTCTTCACTCTTCCCCATTTGTTTCAAGATAGTCTTAACGACATCTAAATTAGTTCTTTCTGAATGCCCTCCAAGGTTATAAACTTCGCCATCACGGCCATTTCGAACAATTAAATCAACTCCGACATTATGGTCGTGAACGTGTATCCAATCTCTTACGTTTTCTCCTTTACCATAAACGGGAACACTTTCATTATTTAAGGCTTTACTAATTACGACTGGTATTAATTTTTCAGGAAATTGATATGGTCCATAATTATTTGAACAACGAGAAATGGTAATTGGTAATTTAAAAGTACGAGCATAGGCAAGAACTAATAAATCGGCACTTGCTTTCGATGCTGAATATGGACTCGATGCTTTAATAGGATTTGTTTCTTCAAAAAGAAGATCTGGCCTATCTAATGGTAAATCACCATAAACTTCATCAGTTGAAACTTGATGATATCTTTTGATGCCATAAGTTCGGCAGGCATCGAGAAGAGTTTGAACACCAATAATATTAGTTGTCAAAAAAATTCCAGGATTTTTAATAGAATTATCGACATGAGATTCAGCCGCAAAATTGATAACATAATCAAACTTTTCTTCGACGAATAATTTATCCACTAGGGATTTGTTCGTAATATCACCATGAACAAATTTATAATTAGCTTTTTTCTCTAATGCTTTGATATTATTATAATTTCCAGCATAAGTAAGAGCATCTAAGCATACAAAATAATCATTAGGGTACTTTTCGGTCATATAATATAGGAAATTACTTCCAATAAAACCCGCACCACCTGTTACTAAAAATTTCATTTAATCTTCCTTTCTTAAACTTCGGCAATATCTTTTTGTTGCGTCTTGCCAACTAGGTAAACGTTCTAATCCTTCACGATCTAACTTATCTTTATCCAATCGGGAATTGAGAGGTCTTGTAGCCACGGTTTGATAATCTTTTGTTAAAATAGGATGAACTTTCATTTTGATATTATTTACTTCAAATATGTATTTAGCAAAATCATACCAAGAGCAATATCCTTCATTAGTGGCATTAAAGGTTCCTCTTTTGCCTTTATCGACCATACTAACTAATAATTTGGCTAAATCTTTCGTATATGTTGGACTACCTACTTGGTCACTTACAACATTTATTTCATCTTTAGTCTCTGCAAGTCGTAACATTGTTTTGACAAAATTTTTACCATTGAGGCCAAAGACCCAAGAAATACGGACGATAAGATAATCATTTAATATCTTTATTTCTTCTTCGCCTAAATACTTAGTATAACCATAGTGGTTAATAGGATGAGGAGTATCTTCTTCGGTATAAATGCCATCTTTAGTACCATCAAAAACATAATCAGTACTTATATAGACAACTTTAGCTCCTACTTCCCTGGCGGAATTAACGATATTTTTTGTTCCTAAAACATTGACTTTATAGCAGATATCTTTTTCATCTTCGGCTTTATCGACGGCTGTATAAGCAGCACAGTGGAAAATGACATCAGGTTTAAATGTTTTTACGACCTTACTTACGACAGTACTATCAGTAATATCCATCTCTTTCGAAGTTGGCGACATGCATACGACGTCTCGCCCTTCTAATGCTTTTAAAATATCATATCCCAACTGACCTGTTACACCAGTTATTAGTACTCTTTTCAAAAAATATCACCTTTATCTTTAATTAATTCTCTTAATTTTGGATGATTTTTATCTTTTTCTGATAGAATAGGATCCGCAACGGGCCATACAACGCCAATATCCGGATCGTTATACATTACTCCTCCATCAGATGCTTTATTATAAAAGTTATCACATTTATAAGCAAATTTAACATTGTCGGTAAGTGTTTGAAAACCGTGTAAGAATCCTCTTGGAACAAGAAGCTGACGACCATTTTCTTCTGATAAGGTTACACCAATCCATTTACCATAAGTTGAACTTCCTTTACGAATATCGACAACGACATCATAGACAGCTCCACTAGTGCATCTTACTAATTTGGCTTGTGTATATGGTGGATACTGAAAATGTAACCCACGAAGAACCCCTTTTTCTTTACTAAAGGATTCATTATCTTGAACGAAAACATATTCGAGTCCAAGTTTTCTTAAACTTTCTTCGTTATATGTTTCCGAAAACCATCCACGATTATCACCAAAGCGGTCAGGTTCAATAATATAGCAATCTTTTAAATCTGTTTCAATTTTTTTCATTTTTTCTCCCTACTTTCCTTGATTAGATAAGACTTTTTTTCGGCTTGATACAATAACAGGATCTTTTTCAATATTGGAATTTGCCAAATCAAGTAAATATCTTCCATAAGCATTTTTACTTAACTGCTCGCCAGCAAGTCTTAATGTTTCTTTATCAATCCAACCATTTAAATAGGCAACTTCTTCGAGACAAGCAATCATTTTACCGTTATTTTGAATCGTCTTAACAAAATTTGATGCTTCATTTAAACTTTCAAAAGTTCCCGTATCGAGCCATGAATAACCTCTTCCTAAAGTCTCGACATTAAGTTCTCCATTACTTAAATAAATTTTATTAATATCGGTTATTTCAAGTTCTCCTCGATCTGATGGTTTAATTTTTTTAGCATATTCGACAACACGATTGTCATAAAAATATAATCCTGTCGCAGCATAATTTGATTTAGGATGAGCTGGTTTTTCTTCAATCGAAATCGCTTTACCATCTTTATCAAACTCGACGACACCAAATCTTTCAGGATCTTTAACATAGTAACCAAAAATTGTTGCCAAGTTATTATCAGCATTAGATATGGCATTCAATAATTTATCTTTTAGGCCATCGCCATAAAATATATTATCTCCTAAAACCATAGCAACATTATCATTGCCAATAAAGTCTTCACCAATGGTGAATGCTTGAGCAAGTCCTAAAGGCTTTTCTTGAATAGCATAAGTTATATTTAATCCAAGATTAGATCCATCACCTAAAAGACTTTCAAAGCGTGGTAAATCTTTACGGGTCGAAATAATTAAAATATCTTTTATTTCGGCAAGCATGAGAACTGATAAGGGATAATAAATCATCGGCTTATCATAAATTGGTAGTAACTGTTTACTAATTTCTTTTGTAATCGGATAAAGTCTCGTTCCCGAGCCACCCGCTAAAATAATTCCTTTCATATTTTTTTTATGAAGTAGATACTTTTGATATCTTTCTTCATCATACCTCCTTCTGATTTGATTATAACACATTCATTTTTCTTTAGCAAATTGGTTAACTATACGTTATTTTCTAATAACAAAAAACTTATAAGATTTTTTCTTATAAGTTAATTAACTAATTTATCATATTGGCTAGTTGATTTACTGTTGTTGTATTAACGACGACATATCTAGGAACTTTATATTTGTCGATGCCTCTCGTTACTTTCTTATCGCCACCAGTTAGAGCCATCGTAAAACCTGCTTCTTTTAAAGCTTCGATAGCATGATCGTTATAATCATAAAATGGATAACAAAAGTATGGTGTATTATTTAAGCTTTCTCTACTCTTCTTTAAATCTTCGACAATGATATTTTTATCGTAGCAGAGTAAAGGAGACCTTCCTTCACTACAATTACTTATGTTATGTAAATTCCAAGTATGTGAATGAACTTCAAGATTTGGTGATGAATAGTCAGTAGGAGGCGCTAACCATCCAATTAAAAATAAAGTTCCCATAACATTATATTTTTCCAGAATTGGAATCGAACGATAAACGAACCAACCGTCATCAATAGTTACAGCGACTGATTTAGTAGGTAAATTGATTTTACCATCAATAAACATTTCTAATTCTTTCATCGTTATACTATAAAAGCCATTTTCACTTATATATTTCATATGAGAATCAAACTGTGTATCTGTATGGCATATATCAGCAGGTTCACAAAGAGGAGCTTCGCCTGCTTCAAGATTAATGACAAAGTGATAGTTTAATACGGAAACAGAACTAGCGCCTACTTCGTTACTACCATTATCGATAGTTGTTACTTCACTTTTAGAAACTCCTACTAATTTATTATCGAAAATAACATAATAGTAATCGTTATCATCAATAATAATTGGTAATGTTTGTTCTTCATCTACTTGGTAATAAGACTCACCATCATACATCTTCGTATCTTTAGTTGTAACTATGCTTTTATTAAATGGTATATAATTTTGATATCGCACGTCATAAGTTTTCTCATCAGTTTTTTTAACACTATCATATTTTATATATAAATCATTATTTTTTAATTTATAATAGCCATCTTGATAATAGTCACCAAGTTCATCGAGGACAAGATACATATTTTTGCTAACTGACCCTACTTCTTGATATTCAAAGTCATATAATTTGCTATCTTTCGTTACTACCATATAACTATGATAATTATTTTTTATCGTTTCAAGGTACGCAAGATACTTTTCTTCTTGATCGTGAAAATAATAGAGTATGCCACCTATAGATATAGCAAGTAAAATGATAATTACGAAAATTGTAATTATGATTTTTTTCTTTTTTGAGGTTTTTCTTTTCTTTTTCTTATCTTCTTTTACCTCAATATTTTGCTTTTCTTGATTTGGCTTTTTATTTTGTTTTACCTGATTTACTTTGGTACTTTCTTTTGGTTGTTTATTTTGTTTTGCATTATTTGCTTGCTGTTTGGGCTTTGACGCATTTATTCGCTTTGTAGCCATAAATGGATTTCCTCCTTACTTGATTATATCACTAAAAATTATTTTTACTAAAATATTTATCTTCATCTAATTTGTTTTTCCATTTTTTAATCATGTAGTCCGCTTCTTTCGTAAAGCGTTCTTGCTTTTCTTTCGTTACTTCGTAACCACGTGATTTTGATTCATAATGATACATTTCGATATTTGATAGACAGACATTGTAATAACCTTTATCTAAAACTTTCAAACATAAATCGACATCATTTAGAGCGACTTTTAATTTTTCATCAAAACCTCCCACTAGGTTAAACTTCCTTTTAGAAATAAGAAGGCAAGCTGCTGTTACTGCCGTATAGTTATATGGCATAGCAAGGCGACCGAAAAGTCCGACATCATTATGACTATAAGGAACATATATGTGTCCGGCAACACCGCCAAAACCTAAAACGACACCGGCATGCTGAACTTTATTATCGCCATATAGAAGTTTAATACCGACACAGCCGACATGCTCTTGCGAAGCATAACCGACCATCTCACTTAAAAAGTCAGGGTTTAAGACTTCAGTATCGTTATTTAAAAATAAGAGATAATCGCCACTTGCTTCTTTGGCGGCTTCATTATTTAGATAAGAATAATTAAATTCACAATCTAAACGTTTGACAATAAAGTTATCATATTTTTCTTGATAAAAGACAAACATCTTTTTTGTTTCTTCTTCGATACTACCGTTATCGGCAATTATTATTTCAAAATTTTGATAATTCATTTTATTGTATAGCGAATCTAGGCATACTTTAGTAAGACTTGCTTTATCTCGCATGGGGATAATAATTGATACTTTAGGATTATTGTGTTTATAGCTTACTAAGTAAGTACTAACTTTAGGGTTATCATAAACTTCAGCTTTTATCTTACGCCTTTTAAATGTATCTTCAAGAGCTTTTTTACCGGCGATATAGGCATAGGATTTATTACCAAGATAACCGGCAGTCGAAGTTTTTGTTTGACGCCAGTGATATAAAACTTGAGGAACATGATAAAAGTTAGTTGTTAGATCTTCAATACGTAAAAATAAATCATAATCTTGAGAACCATCATATTCACTTCGAAAGCCTCCAACCTTTTCAAATATTGTACGGCGAATGGCAGTCAAGTGACAAATGTAATTAAAGCATTTAAAGGTATCAGGAGAATAATCGGGTTTAAAGTGAGGCTCCATACGATTACCATCATAGTCAAGTTTATCTTCATCAGAATAAATTAAATCAATTTGAGGGTTTTTATTCAAAGCTTCGACAAAGTAATATAGAGCATCTTTTTCAATAGTATCATCATTATCAACTAATACTAAAAATTCTCCTTTGGCTATTTTGGCGGCATCGTTACTAGCTTTAGATATCATACCATTTTTCTTACGATAGACAATATGAATTTGGCTATTTTTTTCGTATTCTTTTAAGGTTTCGATGGTCTCTGGTAAATTAGAGCAGTCATCACACAAACATATTTCAAAATTCTTATAGCTTTGATTTAATAATGACTCTAAACATTCTTTGAGTAGTTTTGCTGGTGCATTATAGACGGGAATTATAAAGGACATTAAAGGGTTATATTGGAATTTTTTATATTTTATTTCGGCAGAGTTATCTTGAATCCACTTTAAATAAGCAGACTGACTCGTATAGAGATTAGAAAAGTTATTACCTCTTTTAAGGACGACAAAAAATGATTTGATATACTTTTTCATGGCACTAGGTGGTATTAAAAAGTGATGACGATGCCATGCAAAATAGACTGACTTTTTAATAAGGTAAAAGATTTTACTAAATTTTGAAGATATGCGGTGAAAAAAAGTTTCTTCAGTTTTATTATTCATATTATTTTGACCTCCCTAAATATAGTATAAAAGAAATACTATTCTAAATAAAATATCTTTGATAACGTTATCTTTATATCTTCCTAAATAAAAGGCTTTTTTTAGTTGACGGATAAATGTTTTCTTGGAAGTAAATAATTTAAGTAATTTTAAATCTTTTTCTTTAAGACTACTACCATAGCATTCTTCAAAGTATGTTAAAATCATTTTTAGATTACTCCAATGTTCTTTTCCTAATAATTCTTTAAATTGACCAAATAAGGTACTACTCGAACTTGTGACACTGGCATCATGGCGACGATAACAGACGGTTGAAGTACTATCATAATAAACTTTTCCAAGACCACTTGCTATTAAAGTTGCCCAGCCATCATGTAAGACACATTTAGGGCTTAAAGTCGAAACGAGCATCTTTCGCATTGTCTCATTAAAGACCATAGTCATTCCGGGAGCAAGAGTTTCCATAAGAGCTTTAGGAAAAGATGGTATCTTTTCTCCTAACCCACTTTCTGATACATAATGACCAGATGAATCATATATTTCATAATTACTAGCATAAAGGACAGGCACGTTATCATCATTTATTTTACTAAGTGCTTGCACAGCAAGAGTAATTTTATTTTCTTTCCAAATATCATCTTGGTCACAGAAGGCATAATAGTCTCCTTTAGTGCAATGCTTTAGTAATTCTTTATAGCTATCAATTACACCAAGATTTGTATGCGATGAAATTATTTTTATTTTACCTTCTTTTTCATATTCTTTAAGAATATCTAGAGTATCATCTTTAGAGCCATCATCTCTGACATTAATGACAATATTTTTATATGTTTGCTTTAGTAAACTATCTATTTGCTCTCTAAGATATTTATGACCATTATAGGTTGATAAAATAATAACTACTTTTTTCATTATGTCCTCCTATTTAAAGATTTCTTTATACTTATTTACAATAATTTCCCATGTAAAATTTTCTTTAATTATTTTTTGACATTCTTTACCTAATTTGAGTCGATCATAATTTTTTATATTATTTAATAATTTGGTTAAAGACTTAGAAGATGAGAAATAAAGACAAGCATTTTTTCCTATCTCTTTATTAAAACAAACATCATATAAAATATTTAATTTTGTTAGAGATAATGATTCTAATAATGAAGGATTAGTTCCTCCGACAGAGTGACCGTGAATATAAAGATAAGCATTTTTTCTAATGACAGAAAGTTTTACTTCATCGTAGATGCCATCAATAAAGATAATACGTTTATCAGAACTAATATCTATTTTATTTGTTAATTCATGGTAATAGTTACTAGAAGATATATTGGAAATAATAACTAAATTTTTATCAATCTTTGATTCCATAAAGCCTTTAATAACCATTTCGTAATTGTTTTCGGGAACGAATCTTCCAACCATTAGACAATATTTTTCTTTTTCTAAATGATATTCTTTAAGGATACTATCTTCATTTACTTTACTTAAATCGACTGTTTTAGCACCATAGGCAATATAAGTCATTTTCTTTTTTAAATGAGGATATTTTTTACTTAAATAATCTTTGATACCAATGGAATCACAGACAATTATATCACAATTATTGAGCATTGATTTTTCACTAAATAAGAAAAATTTCTTAACTAATGTATTCCATTTTGCTCTTTCATGTTCGAGACCATCAGGATTAACTAAAACGGTAATACCTAATTTTTTAATAATATGTTGTTTTTGTTTTAATATATTTCCAAGTTTGAGTCCTAAAACATAAATATAGGCATCAGTAATTTTATTTTTCTTGATGTAATTTAGATAATAATTAAAAGCTTTAATGGTATAAACAAGCATTCTCGCGGGACCTAATTTACATGTTTTTATCGGAGTAATATTAACTAAGCCTTTTTGATATGGTTTTTCTTTTTTATCAGATATACTACTTACATGAAAAGTTACATTATCATCGTTATAATTATCGACTAAATGTGAAACAAAGGTCTCCCAGCCACCATATTTAGCATGATATCCACGAGATCCGACAATAAAAATATGCTTCATATTTCACTTCTTCCTTTCAATGTTACTTTGCTTCTTTAATTTCATTACTTTTTTCAGAATTAGAATAAAAATGGTTAATTGTTTTAGCCATCCAGTTTGGCCAAAACTTTTTAAACATGACTAAATCTTCTTCTCTTCTGATACCTTGTTTAATGACATCAGTAGTCGTCGTACTTTCATCGATGCGATGACCCATAAGTTTTTGAGAAAGATAGATAAAGTTTCCTTTTAGCTTCGATAATTTTTCCCAGGCAAACCAATCAATATTACATTTTAAATCACACTGAAAAACTTGTTTTGGTGTATTTTCTCGATTAAAGGTTACCGAAGGGCAACAGATAGCGCTACCAAATCTTAATACGAAGCGTTTTGCAAAAGTTGTTCCCGATAAAAACTTTAAACGTAACGGAAGGAGGAGAACTCTTTTGATGATAAGATTTATATTCCTTAAAACTTTTTTCCCTTTTCGTAGTTCATAATAATCGGTAAAAAGGATACTAGCATGCGGATATTTATTACTTGCTTTAACAATTCTTTCGGCATAATAATAATCGTAAATATCATCTTGATGAGCAATGGTAACGAGATGACTATCGGAAGCATTTAAGGCAAAGTCAAAGTCACCTCCAATAGATGTATGAGGGCCATTTACGATATCTAAATGATATTTTTTGGCTAAACTACTTATATATTTACTAGGAGTTGTCGTAGCAATAATAACACTAGTCTTCATACTTTGATTTAATACTGATTTAAGGCATTCTTCAAGGAAAGGACTTTCTTTATATGCTAGAACGACAAAAGTATGACTACTCTTTTTCATTAGAGCACCTCTTTCGAAAGATAATTTTCTTTAATATATCATAAAAATATTGATATTCTTTAGTTTTAAAATATAGTAAAGTAACTATCAAAGTAAAAATAAGAAGAATAATTAGTCCGCATAAAACTAATGAGAAGATATTATTAACTACTAGGTAATGATTTATAATGAAATAAGTAATAAAATATATGGAAATGATGACAAGAAAGTTTTTTATTTCGCGAAGGAAATATTGAAAACATTTATCTTTAAAAATATGTTTATATATTAAATATGGTTTTATCCAAATAGGAAGAACGAGATAACTTATCGATGTTGCTAGTAGAATACCAAATAAGCCATATAGTTTTCCTAGAACTAACGATAAGACAATATTGACAATAGTTTGAATAAGGGGAACGAAACGATCTTTATAATAAAAGCCACAGGCCTGCTTAATTGTATCTAATGATACTTGGGTTCCCATTAAATAAAAGTTAAGACAAATGATGATGATAATGCTATACTCTAAAATATAATTTTCTCCAAGCCATAAATGGATGAAGGGATTGATAAGATTAAGAAAAATAATTGTTAATAATCCATAGAGAACAAAAACCATGAAGTCGATAATTTCAAAGACATTCTTTTGAATTTGCTTACTAGCATTCTCCGCAAGATTACCGAAGCTGGCAACAATACCACTAAAAAGACTATTGATAAGTGTTCTTGTCATCGTGACAATAGAAATATAATTTGTATAGATACCGACGACTCCTAGATTAATTAAGCGAGAGATAAAGATATTATCGGTACTAAATATACAGTAATCACCAATTTTACTATAAAAAAGTGATTTTACATTGGTCTTAAGACTTTTCTTTTCTTTAGTAGGTAACTTCTCCTTCGTATGAAAATCAATATTTTTATATTTATGAGAAATATAAATATTGATACATATTCGCTGAATAGTTTTGACAATAAGCATTACTAACAAGTATAAAACAAAACTTTTATATGTAATTAAAACGTATATTTGAAGTAAATACATAATGACCGTCGAACAAAAATTATATATTGTCAATTGATAATTTTTTTGGTCGGCCATAATTAATATTTCTTTATAGGAAATAAAATACATGGAAACGGTCGATAAAAGATAGATAAAGTATAATAAATACATATCAGATGTATTATAGTCTTTGACGATTATCTTTAAAAATGGGATTAAAAGAAGTCCAAGAGCAAAGATAACAGAGCCAATAACAGCATACATTCGGCGATAAAAACTCATTATCGTTCCAATTTTTTTATTGTTTTTATCATTTAATGGCTTATATAAAATAAAACTAATAGCCGTACTAACTCCTAATTCGGTTATCGATAGCATCGATAAAATATTGGTAAATAAACCATCTAAGCCTAAATTAGTTTCACCGAGAACTCTAATAAAAATGGTTCTCGTAACAAATGATAAAATGGTTTGAACAATTAGAATTAAAAAGTTGGAACTCATATTGAAAAATGAGTTTTTGGTTCTACTTGTTTCCATATTCGATTCCTTTCTAACTATTTTTTATAATAACATAGATGAAGAAAATGTAAAAGTAATTTAACTGTATGGGTCTTTTCACAGATAGTAAAAATATTAATAATTAAATTAACTTTAAGAGGTTCATCTTTTTGGCTGTATAAATGAATTTTATAATGGTATTTTTTTATAATTTCTTTAATTATACTAAATGATGTTTGGTAATAACGATATAGTTCATCATAACTTAAAAACTGGGCTTGTTCTACTAGATAAGAAGCAAATATCTTCATTAAGTAATAGTAGACAATATCTTTTTTATCAGTTAAATAACTATCATTTTTTTCAATAAAGTTATCGATATGATGAAGTATTTTAGGAACATCATTTAAAATTTTATGTTTATCTTTATGGGTAATTGAATTTTCATTAATAAGATTGTTATAGCCGACATAATCAGTAATTATGACATTATTGGTTTTAGACATACAACGCATCGTATAGACGACATCTTCTCCAAATAATCTTTCGTGAGGAAAAGTTATTTTGTTTTCTTTGAGAAATGATACTTTATATAACTTAGCCCAGACGGTTACACGGCGATAACGATTCCATTCGGTATCAGATAAATGATAGGAAAAAAGTTCACGACCATCTTCATAAACACGGCGATACCCTCCAATAATGATATCATAATTTTCGTGATTAGTAATTAGTTTTTCAAGAAAATCATTATCAAAATAATCATCGACATCTAAATAAGTAACAAACTTTCCCGTTACAAGAGCAAAAGCTTTATTACGAGTTTCCGATAAACCGACATTATCGTGACTTTCATATTTAATGAAATCATACTTTTTAGCATATTTTTTTATTTCTTTAAGAGAGTTATCGGTCGATCCATCATCAGATAAAATGACTTCGATATTTTTATAAGTTTGATTTAAAATACTTTCCATACATTTATCTAGAAAAGCGACTCCATTATAGATAGG
>CANRJI010000014.1 GCA_947630885.1 uncultured Bacilli bacterium | reverse complement strand
AAGTGCATTTTCTTTTAAAAATACACTTTTTCATATCAATTGCACTTAATTGTGCACTTTAGATTGATTCAACGAAAAAAAGAAATATTCTTTCTTTTTAACTATTATAATTTTTTTACTTTTCGTTTTGGGTTATTTCTAACTTTTGATTCCACCCTATTTGTCCCATCATCAAGTCCAAGTTCCTCGATAACAGCAATGTTTTCATCAATTTGTTTTAAATCTGAAAAAGGGACATAATTAAAGGAATTAATATTTAGTATTTCTTCTCTATCACGAGGTGCTTTAGCAACAACTTCCCTTATTGACTGACCCGTTTTAGCAAGGTAATTATCGAGTACTTCACTGTCAGACTCCTTTATTTTTCCATTAATTCTATCTTTCATATTTAAAAATTCCACATTTTTTCTTAAGTCTCTAATCATTATCAAATGACGAACATATTCTACTCCTGATACTCCTAAAAATACAGCGGATCCCGCAAAACAAAATGCCAAAGCATAGTTCCAAACTGCTCCTAGAGAATCAATTCTCATAAAGATATAAGAAACAGTACTAAGTAAAACAGCAAAACATAACTTAGTTAAAAGCTGGTCCTTTATTGCTTTACCCTCCTTTGTGCCAAAATAAAATTTCTGTCCTGCCATCACTTGTTTCTCCATTTTTTGTATAACTTTAGTCTCGTTTTTCCTTGTATAAGGAACATTTAAAGTTACACCTGAACCAAGATGAATAAACATTCTTTTATCCTTTGCTTCATAATTTAAAATAAAATCCTTTTTATCTTCATTATTAAATGTATAATCTTTCATATAACCTCCCGGATAACTATCTATTATACTCCATTTTAATTACAAGTCAATCCCTAACTGATAATACTTTTTATTACTTCTCTTTCATCATAATGAGATCTAACCCCATTTACATCTTGATAATTCTCATGCCCCTTTCCTAATAAAAGAATGATATCTCCTTCCATAGCATTATCTAACGCATATTTAATAGCAACTGTTCTATTAGGAATTTTAATATATTTACCATTTGTCTTTTTTAGTCCAACTTCAATATCATTCATAATATCTTGAACATCTTCAAATCTCGAATTATCTTCCGTCACAATCGTTAAATCAGATAATCTACCTGATACTTCTCCCATATCGTATCTTCGCTCACGACTTCTATTGCCACCACAGCCAAATAAACTAACTATTCGTTTTGGATTATATGCTCTCATCGTCTTTAGTATATTTTCTATCGAAGATCTATTATGCGCATAATCAATAATAACACTAAATTTATCACTTACTGGTACTATTTCTACTCTTCCTTTAACCGCAACTTTCGCTAATGCTTTCTTTATACTATCAATAGAGCATGATAATAAAGATGCTATCATTATTGCCGGAGCACTGTTATATGCCGAAAATTCTCCCGGTGTATTAATTAAGAACGTATCATTAACTAATCCTGATACCGTAACATTTATACCAATAAAATGTTCTTTTCTAAGTAAATCAATTTTTTTAATGACCAAATCAGCCTTATCATTTTTACCATAAGTATAAACTCTGCATGTACTATCTTTTACCATTTCTTCATAATGACTATCATCTATATTAAAAATACCATACTTACATTGTCTAAATAATAGACTTTTACAATATATATAATCTTCCATATTAGGATGCTCATTTTCCCCAATATGATCTTGTGTCAAATTAGTAAAAATACCATAATCAAAATCCATTCCATCTACTCTTCCACATTTTAAAGCTTGTGATGAAACTTCCATAACAACATACTTGATACCATCATTTACCATTTCCCTTAAATACTTCTGAATTTCATATGACTCTGGCGTCGTATTAACTGTCGTATAAGATTTGTTACCAAACAAAATACCCATTGTTCCAATAATACCAACTTTTTTACCATCTTCTTCTAAAATATTTTTAATCATAAAAGAAGTAGTTGTTTTACCCTTCGTACCAGTAATAGCAATCGTTGTAAGTTCTTTAAAAGGATGCTCAAAAAAATTAATTGATAAAAGTGATAGACCCCTTCTCGTATCATCTAATTTTATTACCGTCAAATCACCATTTACCACTACATCTTTTTGGACGATAATAACACTTGCACCTTTACTTACAGCCATCTCAATATAGTCATGACCATCACTCGAAGATCCCAAAAGACAAACAAACAACGAATTCTTCGTAACCTTTCGTGAATCGTAACAGATATCGCTAACCATTACACTCAAATCACCAGAAATAACTTCATAATTAATACCATTTAAAATATCCTTAAGTCTCATATCTACCTCACACTACTATTATATAACAATTATAAAGAAAAAGAAAATACTTGTTTATAAAGTATTTATCTTTTCTTTAATATTTACTAATAATTTAGGTACAATTGTCGCATCTGCCCCTCCACCTTGAGCAAAAACTTTCGATCCTCCACCATTACCTGAAGAGCGAACTGCTAAATCCTTAACTATTGCCCCACAGTCAACACGATCAGAATTAGATTTTGCCACATAATTAACCGAATTATCATCATTTATATTAGCAAGTAAAACAAAGTTATTATCAATTTGATTACTTAAATTTGATACAATCTGTTTTAAAATATCAATCGTATATCCATTAGTTATTGTAATAATTGTCGTTATACCATTAATATTTTCCTTAACGTCTAAGAAACTAGATAAATCACTAACTGATTTTTGATTTTTCTTTGTTGTAAATTCTTTTTCTAATTTTTTTATTCCTTCTTTTAAATTCTCTAGTTCTTCCTTATTTTTTACAATATCAAGATAACTTTGAGGAGTATAATTTTCAATATTGAAGTCAAATTTCAAATCAATATCAAGTTCTTTAGCCGTTGTCATTATCTTTTTTGCTTTATCTAGAAGTTTAATCATCAAATCATTATATTTATCTATCTCTTTTTCAAGAACAGAACCTATATTTTTATCAGTTACACCAACTATACGATAAGTATCAGCACCCTTATTTTCTACTGTTGCTATGGCAAACTTTTTAATATCTTTCGTATTTACAACATGTGTTCCCGCACATAGCTCAATTGAATCACCCATTGTAACTACTCTGACAACATCACCATATTTATCCGAAAATAGAGCCATTGCGCCTTTCTTTTTCGCTTCATCTAAAGACATATATTCAATTTTTGTTTCATAGCCAGCTTTAATTTTTTCATTTACAGCTTCTTCAACACGCAATATTAACTCATCAGATAACCTACCATGATAATTAAAGTCAAAACGAAGTTCCGCTTCATCGACTTTCGAACCAGCTTGATGAACTGACTTACCAAGTAATTCTTGCAGTGATTTTTGAAGTAAATGAACTGCCGAATGGTTTTTCATAATTGATGTTCTTCTATCTTTTAGAACATGTGTGAGGATTTTATCTCCTACTTTAACTGTTCCAGATAATACTTTAACATAAAGTAAATGTTGTCCATTAGGAGCCTTTATAACATCCATTACTTCTAATTTACAATTATCATTTTTTAAATATCCTTTATCAGATACTTGTCCACCACTTTCAGCATAAAAAGGATTTTCTTTAAGAAAAATATAACAATCGCTACTAGAAGAGTCAGTAAATTCATTATCAACCATAATATCCATAATCTCTGTTTCCAAGCCAAGCTTTTCATATCCAACAAATTTACTTTCTTTCTTATAATTAATAAGTAAATCATTTTGTAAATTCATACTATTAGTTGTTTTTCTATTATTTCGTGCTAACTCTTTTTGTGCATTCATATAAGATTTAAAACTTTCCGTATCAACTTCAAATCCTCTTTCCGAAGCAGCCTCAATCGTAAGTTCAATTGGATAACCATAAGTATCATATAATTTAAAAGCATCTTTACCACTTATAACTTTCGATTCACCACTAAATAATTCTTCTAGTTTCTTTTCTCCTGATAGTAGTGTCTTTTGAAATAATAATTCTTCTTTTGAAATAAGTTCCTTTACCCTATTTTGATTACCTACTAAATCCGGATATATTTCCTTATAATTTTCGACGACGATTGAGACAAGTTCTCCCAAAAACTCTCTATTTATATTTAACTTTCTTCCCATTCTTGAAGCCCTACGAAGTAATCTTCTAAGAACGTATCCTCTACCAACATTTTCAAAAACCGCACCATCAGATAAAGCAAAAGTAAGTGTTCGAATATGATCAGCGATTACTTTAAATTCCATTTGTCCAACATAAGGTATATGACAAATATTTTCGATACCTTTCATAATCGGCATAAATAAATCTGTCTCATAATTAGTTTCTGTTCCTTGTAAAATGCAAGCCATTCTTTCGACACCCATACCAGTATCAATATTCTTACTAGGAAGTTCTGGATATTCTTCTCTCTTTAATCCCTCTGTAGCATTAAACATACTTAAAACATTATTCCAAATTTCAATGTAACGATCATTCTCTATTTCTTCTTCTAATAACTTAATTCCTTTTTTCTCTTTATCATATTTTTCTCCACGATCAAAAAATATTTCCGTATCTGGTCCCGATGGCCCAGGTCCAATTTCCCAAAAATTACTACTAAGTTTTACAATATGTGAAGGACTAATTCCCAAATTAACCCATAAATTATACGTATCAACATCATCTGGATATACTGTTACATAAAGTTTATTCTTATCGATACTAAAATACTTTTTATTTGTAAGAAGATCATAAGCCCAAGTAATAGCTTCATTTCGAAAATAATCACCGATACTAAAATTACCTAACATTTGAAAGAACGTATGATGTCTTGCTGTCTTTCCTACGGATTCAATATCGCCTGTTCTAATACATTTTTGCACACTTGTAAGTCTTTTATTTTGAGGAACTACACTGCCATCAAAATATTTTTTAAGTGGTGTAACACCAGCATTTATCCAAAGAACTGTCGGATCATTTTCAGGGATCAAAGGAGCTGATTCAATTTCCAAATGTCCTCTTTCTCTAAAAAAATCCAAATACATTCTAATTATTTGGTTTCCCGTTAACTTTTTCATTTACTTTTCCTCCTCGTATAATTCATATATATCTTTCTTTAACTCATCCATTGTATCATTCTCAAGTACATAATCAAAATTACCATAATTATCCATTGCTACTTCCGTAATATGTTCTTTTTCTTTATCTGTCAAAGTACTATGATAATTACTTCTATTAACATTTATCGTAATAACCTTATCAAATTTTTCCTTTACACTATCAATTTCCCTAGGGAACTTAATGTCTGGAACAATAATAACATCATAGAAATATGCATACACTTCCAAATCATCAAGTTGTCTTTGAATAAGCATATCTCTTTTTCCTAGTTTTTCTCTAATTATTTCCGTTCCAAAATTCTGAAGAAGTCTACGTGGCTTACTATCTTCACTGCCATCCCAACCAAATATTTCCATCGTATATAGTTTTATATACTTACCCGCTCGCGAATATATCACTTTTTTACCATCATTTTCATAAAGCTCTTTTAAATATTTCGCCACCGTATCTTTACCACATCTAGCTTTTCCACTTATCAAAAATATTTTTGGATTTTTATACTCGATATCCATATAGCAAGCCTCCATTTTTCTTTATCATTATACCAAATAATAACTAATAAGTAAATTCTTTTCCTTTAAATTCTTTTTCCCTATTTTAAAACAAGCACAAAATCTTTTCAAAAAAGTTAATTTTTTTACTTTACCATCTTATTCTTAAATGATATAATCTAAATAGAGGTGACGTAGATGAAAAAAGATAATAAGGGTGGAAAACTAATTATTACCACGGGTATTTTAGCCATTGTCATTGTCACCATTTTTGCTTTTCAAAAAAATTTAATTATTCACAAATACTATGAATACACTGTAAATAAAAAGTATTCGGAAGCTCCTTTAAATGAGTATTATTTAGAAGATAATTTTAATTACGTCGACAACTACATCGACACAGGAATAAAAAATAAAAAAGACCTAATTAATTTTATTTATTTTACTCTCAACAGTGGTGTCCCCTATATCGAACGTTATATTGATCAAAATTATACCGAATATCAAAATGATATTGATTCTCTAACCGCAAACGACGGTAAAGGCTTCAAAGAAATAATATCTGTCTTAAATAATTTCGTTCATCCATTCAATAGTTCTAATAACATTAAGTTTACTTATGGTGGTAAATACAAAATTGGTCTCAGTGTCAATAAAGCTTATAGCAATGAAGAAATAGAAAAAATAAATGACATTGTAAACAAAGTAATTGATGAAAAAATTACTAATAGCACTCCTACCAGTGAGAAAATAAAAATAATTCATGACTACATTATCGATAATACCCAATATGATCGTTTAAAATATGAAAATAAAGAAGATACAACTTATAAATCTAATACCGCTTATGGCGTTTTAATTGAAGGTTATGGAACCTGTAATGGTTATGCGGATGCTATGGCCATCTTCTTAGACAAAATGAATATCATTAATTACAAAATAAGTAATGATGAACATATTTGGAATCTTGTTTATTTAGATGGCAAGTGGTATCATCTCGACTTAACTTGGGATGACCCTATGAGTGATATAAATGTCAATCGCGATACCTATTTTCTTATTACGACTGAAACACTTGAAAAACTAGATGATAAAACCCATAACTTTGATAAAGAAATATATAAAGAGGCTTTAAATTAAAAAGCCTCTCAGACTGTTGACAAACTACATTTTTAGTAAAAACCAAAATTTGAAAATTCTAAAAGTGGAAGAGAAAATTAAAAATTGAGTGTTATTTGATATTAAAAATTCAAATTCACTCTTTTTTTAGTACTAAAGTGGGAGATTAAAAAAGCCGATTGACAAAGCCGGTTTGAAAAACCGACTTTGTCAACGGCCTGAGAGGCTTTAAATTAAAAAGCCTCTTTTAATATATATCAAAATAAATATCAAACTTCCTATAACTGCACAAATAATATCTTCCATTGTATCGATAAGTCCAATATCAATATAACCATTCATATAAATATTACCATTAATCATGGCCGTATTTATTTTTTTCTTTATTGGCTTACCAAAGCTATCAGGAAATAATTCTGACGTTATCTCTGTAATCATCGTATCTTTTTGCATATTTCTATTTAAAACCCTATCAATTGTAAATTCCGTAATTTCCCAAAGAGAAGCAATCATCATCGCAAACGAAAAAATAAAAATTAAGATGAGCCATTTATTCATACTACCTTTTAACCATTTAATTACATATACCGCAAGTCCCGAAACAATAAAAGAACTCATTATATGACTTATAATATCAAGATACCATACTTTATAATATAAATCATAAACTTCTCCTCCCACCAAACTACTAATTAGAAACAAATAAATAATAATTTGAAATACCAAACTATAAGATAATTTAACATAAAGATAATCCGCTGCAAAAAGTAATATTATACAAAATAAACAAATAAAACTAGCAATTACTCGCCCATTTATTAATTGCCATAACAAATTAGCTAAAATTACTAGTTTAATTAAATTACCTATTTTTTTATCCATATACTCACCTAAATAAGTATATGCACTAATTTATTTATCCATTTCATCTACTTTCGGAAGAACACTAAAATCTTTAGCCAAAAGTGTAAAATTATCTTTATAAATAACCTTATCACTACCAACATCTATTTTCATAAAATCATTTTCTACAATAACATCTTCATTAGTAAGTTCTAATATCTCTGAAGTATCTGTACTTTTATCGTAATATTCAACTAAGCTACGATATGAAGCACTTACGTAAGATAATGGTCCAAGAATAATTTCTCGGTTACCAATCTTAAGTGTTACCGTATCGACAAAGAAATATAAATTATCTCCATCATAATAGAAAACATGACCAAAAGTTTTCTTTACATCTTTCGTATTCAAATAATACAAATTATTTTCTTCGTATATTTCTCCTAAAGCATTAACTTTATAAGCTCGATCTTTAAGTGGATCAAACAAAGCCATTTCTTTAGGAAAAATTACGCGATTACTATCTTTATAATATACTGGTGTACTAGAAAGTTCTACTGCAAAATCACCTGGATCATAATCTAAAATAACATCTTTTTTATTTCTACTTATATTAGCTTCATATTCCATTTTAACACTAGCAAAATATTGATAAACTTCCGTCTTTTGAACTTTAGCATACCTATTATTCTTATATTCGCCAACATATAAAGACACCGCTATCAGAAGTACAATAATTAAAAGTACCGGAATAATTATATTATATTTATTTTTCAAAAACTCTTTCATATTCCCTCCTAATACTTAAAACTTGTTCTTGCACTTAAATCATTTATAACATTCCCAATTGCTTTAACATTAAATAATCTAAGCTCGACAATATCATTATCTTTAATATCATCAATATATAAGTTACCAATTGTATTACCATTAATATTAATTTCTGTACGACTCTTTTCCACTCCATTAACCGTAACTACTAACGTTCCTGAAGTGATTGGATAACTGTTATCCGTACTAACTTGATAAGTAATATTTCCAAAACTTGTACTTGTAACCTTTAAAGATAAACTGGGCATCTTTGTTCTAATGTTAACCGTATCAATCGTCTCTCTAACTTCTTCTCCACTATCTAAATCAATATAACTACATTTAAAGACAATATGATATTCCGTATTTGGAAAAATATCATTACTGATAACATAATTAGTTTCATTACTATTTAAATAAATTGTCTGAACACTATTCGATTGCGCTCTCGATACTTCCATATAAACTGATGTATATTCGTGATAAGGATCATAGACAACATAATCAATATCAATCTTACTAGCACTACTAGTAACAGCAATTATTGAAGTATTCTTACTTGCTTTCTTAATTTCTTCGATGACGGTACCATTGCCTTCTCCTTGAACATCATTACCTTCTAAATTCTGATCATTTCCACCGCCATCGCCAAGATTTGTTACACCATCATTACCATTAATTTCAGGAACTAAATCCTCTTTCGTATAAGTATTAGATGAACCAATGATTTTTTTCAAATCAATTTTATCACTACCATAAGTAAGAATTTCATTAGCAATATCAAAGGTATAATTAGAAGTTACAATAACCGTTTCTGAAAACGATTTCAAACTAATCTTATGATTTGTAAAAGTAGCATTACCAACTTTATCCAAATCAACCATTAAAAAGTCTGTTGTCGAAAGAAGCCCATCTGAAGATTTAATTTCTTTATCAATAACCAAGTATTTGCGGTCCGCTAATTTATAAAATTTAGTAAGTGCCGAATTTTTAATAACCGTTTCATCATTTGTTACTTTAATTTCTTCACCACTTCCAATTTCATAATACCTACCATATAACTTTATTTCTCCTGTATTTTCATTATAAGAAATCGCTGTATTACCAAGTTCATAATTTTTCTTATTATATATTAGATAATATTCCTTATTCCATTTCGTTTTAATAATTCCTTTATCATCTAATTTAATAATCGATTTATCTTTATCAAAAACTAAAGTACCACTATCGACAGTAAACTCCATACGATCTGTATTTAAAAAGAGACGAATAACGAGAGAAAACATGATAACAATCAAAACAGAAATCCCTACAATTATTCCAATATTCCTCTTATTTTTTATATCATATTTTCTCATATCGTCTACATCCTTTCTTAATACATTTCATTTTTAACTGTATACTGATAAGAAGTACTTTCACCAAATTTAAGTTTTGTAAGTCTTCCTTCAGCATCCAAATAATAATACGTAATAATTATATAGTTATTTAATCCTAGCTCTTTACCACTATCAATTGGGATTTCAATCGTTGGATAACCATCTTTATCTTGTTTAAATACTAACTTATTACTTGCACTATCTGTTGCATCCGTTCTTCCTAAATGACCAGAAGCAACCTTTTCACCACCTTGAATAGTTACATCGTAATCTAATCCGACAATACCCAAGTTTTCACTACCTTCACTAAGATATGCTGCACCTGCAAACGTAATAACAAGTTTTGTCCTTGAAGTTGCGGTCGGTGTAACCGCTCCTAATGAAAATCCTAAAGCACTTTTCGTATATTGACTCTTTCGTGCATAAACAAGTCCTTCTTTTTCCGTAAGTGAACGGTTATTTCGATATGTGTTAGCATAAACATATATTACGTAGTTCGTATCAGGTTTCAAATTATCAAAAGTAACATTAACTACTTGTCTATCTTTATTTGTAGCTACAATCGTGCAGCCTATTTCTTTACCATTACCAAACTTACAAGTTTTTTCTTTAATATTAACTGTTACCATGCAGTCTTCAGGATTATCCCCACAGGCATTACTGTAAGCTGAATTTTGAAGTTCAATATAATAAATACCATCATTAATAACTTTATCAGTATCTTTTACCGTTATTGTATAAGTAATATTGTAAGTACCCGATTCTGTAATACCAGGATTTTGTACCAAAGTAATTGATGGAAGACTAAGTTCTTTTAGTCTCATATCAGCACTATTATCAATTAGATAATCATTAAATAATTCAAGTTCTTTAGTTTCTTCATTAACACCCTTTGTAACTGCTGTAATAACAAGTCTATGATACATAGCACCAAACATAAAATCATTACCGCTAATATCATGCGTATATTTAGCACTATAAAAACTATTTAATTTTGTAAACGTATTATTTAAAACCGTGCTTTCAAATTCAAGCTCATCATCATTACCATATACCTGATATTTAATATCAAAGTTAACATTATTTTTCAAATGCGAAATAATATTTAAATATCTATTACTATATCTTTCTTCATCAGTTACCGATTCATAATCATAATCGACATCATTAAAAATCCCATCTTTATTTAAAGTATTAAACTGTGATTCAAATTCAATATATTTATCATTATTACCATCTCTCTTAAATAAAGCTGTTTTTTGTTTTTCACCTTTAATATTCATATCTGCTGATATTCGGTAATAATATGTACTTGCAGGATTTAATCCCGCAAAAGTTACTTCTGATAAACTATTGTAATCAGTTTCAACTGTCTTAATAAGAACCATGTCTTCACTACAAGAACCATCTTCTAACTCTGTAGGATCACATACCTTCTTTTCATATATATCAATATAAAACTTATATAATCCATCAGTTGCAACATAATCACTCTTAAGTGTCTCTTCATCGACATTCAAATCAATATGCATGACAGCCCCATTTATAAGACCATCAACTGAAGCTGATACCTTTGGAATAATACTTGTAAACTTAAAGTCATCATCTTCCGTTTGAATTGAAACACGGTCTAATACTTTTGGATTAACCGTACCATTACCAGAAATAGTAAGACTGCCTGTTCCTGTAGTCATTGTTTCATTTCTTCGAATAATTTGCCCAAACGGAACAAACATCTTTTGCTGAATATTTACTAAGTTACTAGTACTTAATTCCCAGAATCCCTTTTGAGCATTCGTGGATACAATTTCCATTGCTAATATACCTTTTGGACTCTTACCCGCACTAACAAAATTGTTATTGTTAGAAACGTAGAAATACTCCCCTGGACCATCACTACTAGTTCTCTGATAAACATAACCAACTTTTGAAGCATCTTTACTACTAACTAGTTCTTTATTTAAGAAATAATCGCCTAATCTATTCTTTTGACTAAATCCCATATAGCCAGTATCATAAAAAGCTTCTAAACTTACTTTAATATTTTTATTTTTTAATCGAGCAATTTGTTGATAATCAATAATTATACATTTATCTTCTCCGCACGTATCTAAGTCTGAAATAACTATCTCATACTTATCATCGCCAGCATCTAAAGTTAATAAATATGCTGAAACCCTATTAAGAAAGTCATCATTTGGTAAAATAACTTTTAACATATTTTGAAATTCACCATAGATAATACTATATCCAAGATTATAGTCATCACTATCATAAGTTCCATCAAAGAAATAATCGCCAAGTTTTACTAGATATGGATCATCATTTTTAACCGTAGCCAAGTAATAACTTATTCCATATATAGAACCATTACTCAAATTATTCAAAGTAAATGTCTCAAAAGAATCACTCTTATCAATTTGAGCTAAGTAATCTTCTCCATCGACACTATAATGGAAATAATATTTATCTTCTTCTTTGTATAGCGCATTGTCATAATCAAGTAATTGATATTTATATGTAACAGTATCACTTGTACTACTATCGACATAAAATTTAATTTTTGGGGCTTGCTTTGTTGCTACAATATCATCACTTGTCGGTTTTACACGTGGGAAAGTAATTTCTTCACCACTTCCACTTGCCGATACAACCGTCGCATCGCATGAGAAAACATAAGTATTTCCTCTTCGCATATCATTATCAGTAACATCATATTCCGTTCCTGCTTTTAAAGGAAAATAAACCGTTCTCTCATCACCATCAGTTAAATCGATAGCCTTTTCATCAATTCTCTTACCGTTTGCATCATCGACATAGAAATTAATTGATGTAACTGTATCACTACCAGCATAAGATTCGATACGGCTTCGATCAAAATTAACTGCAGAAGCCTTATATCCTACAACAATTTCATTATCGTAATCAGCATTATACATAATACCATAATCATTATATTCTCCAGATTTAGCTTGAAGATTAGTAATTTCTTCCACCGTAATACTTGGAGAAGAAACCTTATCTTCCAAGACAAGAATAAGTGGCATTTCATATACATATACATTATTCATAATATTAAATTTATTCGTTCCTGTTTCATCGTAAGCATCTGTAAATTCAACCGTATATGCTGTACTCAAATTTCCATTTGATAGTTCCTTTAAAGCCTCTAAATCAGCAATACCAAACATATCCGATGTAATTTTAAACGGTTTACCATCAAACTGCTGCTTAATATTTTCTATTATCGTCTTTGATGCAATTGGAGATACTGACGATAATCTATCATGAACATCACCATTATATATATTAATAGTTATCGTTGCCAATTTATCAATCGGATTTTCTTCCGCTGAAGAAGGTACCATTTCCGTACTTAAAGAAATAGGTCTATTGTAAGAATAATCATCAGTTCTCTTCCAATTTTGCATAATAAGTGATGCCGTATTCGCAGTCGATACATAAAATCCTCCAAGGAATTGACCTTCTTGAGTACCTACCACATCATGCTTATCAATATTAGCAAATACTTCAAATATATAGAAAGTATTTTCTGATAATCCTTGTAAGTCAAAAGATAAAGTTTGCTTAGTAGCATCGACAACAATATCTTTAACATCATATCTTACTCTCGAACTACCAACATAGTAACGAATTTCAAAATTATTAACATCATCATTACAAGCTCTTCCTTCAAAAGGTACCATACAAGTATCATCATTAATTACAACTGTACCCGCAATCCTATCAAAGTCAATATTACTAGGCTCAAAAGTTATTGTTGGAACACCACTAACTTGGAAATAATTACTAATTTCCGTTTCCACCTCATTATAACGATAATTATCATAGTATTGAACAGAAACTTTAAAAGCATAGTTTTTATTATTTTGTAGTTTAGCTTCTGCTAAATTTAATACTTCTTCTTTCAAAGTATCTCTTGTAAAACTATATACCGGTTTAGCAGTAGCCATTTTATCCACAACCAAATCATCTTCACTAAATATCTGATAAGTATATTTAACAGCACTTTCATCTTCATCAGTTATTCCATCTAAGATAAGTGTATAACTATTTGCTACTTTATTTGTCTTTGTCGATACGTGACCTAACACAGGTTTATTTTTCAAAGTAATATCATTTGTTTCACTTCTGTAAGCATCATCATACCAAACATTATCAATAAGTGCATTATTAACGACAACTTTATATGTCGTATTATGTGTAAGTCCATCAAAAGTAACTCTGTTATTTCCCCCATTTTCTACTTTATAACTATTAATAACCTTATTTTTACTATCGTATAAAGTTACATCGACAGCTTTAATTTCATCACTAATTCCAAAATCGACAACATAAGATAACGATGTTTCCGTAACCATTTCTCTTATTAATTTCAAATCCAAACTAGCCGTTTTAAAATTCTTTTGAAAATACTGAACACCACTTCTATTATCTTCATCAGTAATTGTCATCAAATAATTAGTTGATGATGAAAGCGAATTAACGATTACCAATTGCTCTTCACTAACATTAGGCAAAATTTTTGTATAAACCGTTTTACCATTAGTGGTATCTACTAAAGTAAGAAGTAAATTCCCCTTTATTGCTCCCGCTGTATCAATAACCTGAAAGCGTGCTTTAATACTGTTGACGTCCGTCTCTGCTTCAATTAAGTTAACTGATACTTCTTTCTTTAAAATAGTTGTTTCCCCATTACCATTTCCACTTTCAAAAATATTAAGATTATCTTCTCCGTTACCAGCTGTACCAGCACTTCCCCCTTGACCATTACCCTCATTTTTATCACTATCAGAAGGTTTTCCATTAGGATTAATATCAATATTTTCATTACCATCAATCGTAAGTTCATTTAGTGATAACTTTGTTTCTCCTCCATAACTTACCGTACCATCACCTAAATTAATTTCAATGTTATCACCAATATAAATAATAGTTCCTTCCGTCAACGTTTGATAACTTCCTTCTTGATTTTCAACCTTAACAATTCCATTTTCAACAAACAATAACTCAAAATAATTACCACTTACAGCATTGTCACTACCAGATAACTTAACCTTGACATCTTTTCCTACAACAATATATTTATCATCAGTAATTCTTCCCAAAAAGTTACCAAATACTAAAGTCTTATCAGCTGTTTCAACATAATATCCCCCATTATTATATTTAATAATTGACTCATCTGTAATATTATAATAAGGAACTAAGTTTTCATTAAAATTGTCTAAATCTAAAATAACCCCATTTTTCATAAAAGATAAAGAGTCATCTAAATAATGAATAAAGTTATCCTTTTTTGTTTTAACTTTCCTATTATCAACGTCTTTAAAAACATACTCAGAAAAAACATTTTCCTTGTATACCGTTTCATCATCAAAATAATATTTACTAGATTTTGTTGTACTACTATCGATAATATACCCGGCACTATAAAACTCTTTTGCATTATTATGCGTCAAAAAAACAACTCCAATTGTCATAGATACTAAAACTAAAACACTGACAATTAGTATTATTAAAAAGTTTTTGTCACCAATTATTTTCTTCATTTTTATCACCGATACCTATCATTAAAATTATAGCAAACTCATATTCAAAAGTCAATTATTGGAAAAGCTTTTAAGAAAAAAGTACAGCCTCCCCAAAGCCTCATTTTTTCATTCAAATTTCCATATTTCCGTGATAAAATTATAACTACGATTCAATAATCCTGCCAATTTCCCTTCATCGCTCTTATTAAGCAAATCATAAACCTATAATTTTTCATTTTTTTCCAATTTAATAGTTTACAAATAAAAAAATTATGTTATAATATTGATTGTATTTTAATTACGTCTCCTTAGCTCAGTTGGTAGAGCAACTGACTCTTAATCAGTGGGTCTAGGGTTCGAATCCCTAAGGGGACACCATTTTTATATTTTTTGCTAAAAATGCTTGCTAATAACTATTACCTATGATATAATGAAAAAGCAATGAAAAATGGGCTTGTAGCTCAGGTGGTTAGAGCGCACGCCTGATAAGCGTGAGGTCGATGGTTCAAGTCCATTCAGGCCCACCATTTATTAA
>CANRJI010000013.1 GCA_947630885.1 uncultured Bacilli bacterium | reverse complement strand
TTTAAAAATGATTGAAAATGATATTAATGATTCTGCAACTAAGCTTGATGTTGGTTTTGATCTGTTAAATTATCAAGAAGAACGTGATGCGAGTTTTAAGAATTTTTTGATTGCTGTTTCTTATGCCGATAAGCACTGGAGTAATGGAAGCAACAAATGGTCAATTTTGAGAGAAAAATACGAAAATTATGGGCGAGAGCATAACATTTATGCCATTATTGATTGTGAAGGGCTCCTTGGCCAAAGTCTTGTTAATAAAATAAATAGTTATTTAAATATTATTAAAATTGCAATTCCAATTATATTAATTGGTTTTGGTGTTGTTGATTTTGGTGGTGCTGTATTTGCTGGCGATGATGAAAAAATGAAAAAATCTCAAAAAAAGTTTATGCAAAGACTTGCAATTGCAGTATTAATTTTTTTGGGTCCTACTATTTTAAATTTAATTTTAAATTTAGCTAATCAAGTATGGCCAATTATACAACCAGATAATTGTGGAATATTTAATTAGGTAAAAAAGGAGGTACGTGATGATATATAATTTATCATTATTTTCGGATGTTGCTGCAGCGATCGAACAGGCTATTAGGTCTTTCTTTGGATTGGTTGCTGCACTTATATATGACCTTTTGGCATATTTGTATAATATTTTTGATCTTTTATCACGAGCCGAATTACTTGGAAGTCCTATTGTTTCACAAATTTATAGGAAAGCTGGAATGATACTTGGTCTGTTTATGACTTTTAAGCTTATTTTTTCATTGATTCAGGCACTGATTGATCCAAATAAACTTACTGATAATAAAAAAGGGGCTACATCAATTATTTTTAGATTGTTAATTGCTATAGTTTTACTTGGAACAACACCTTTTATTTTTAAGGAAGCTATGAATATACAGAGAATTTTTATTGGGGCTGATTCTACGTCTGATAATGTTATTTATAAGCTAATTCTTGGCAATACGTCGAATATTCGTGTTGGAAATTTTGGACAAAAGTTAGCATCGGATTTGTTTTTCTCTTTTTATACGGATAATGGTTATGATAATGGTGTTCTTGATTATGATCCTACTAGTTCTGATAGATATCAATTTGATAATTATGATACACTTGTTGAAAGAGTAGAAAATGGCGAAGCCTCGTTTAAAGCTACTGTTGCTCCTTTAGTAGCTCGAAATAACGATGGTAGTTACGCAATTGATTTTAATCCTCTTTTTGTAATTATTATTGGCTGTGTTGTTGCTTGGCTGATTCTTATGTATTGTGTTCAAGTCGCGGTTCGTGTTTTTCAACTTGCCTTTCTTGAGATAATTTCTCCAATTCCAATTTTATCATATATATCAGATCCGGAAGGAATATTTAAAAAATGGATTAATTTATGCGTATCCACTTATATAGATTTATTTTTGCGACTTGCTATTATTTATTTTGTTGTTTATTTAGCTGGATTTGTTTTAGATGAGTTTAGTGCAGCTGATAGTATTTTGTTTGCAAGTATGGGCAATCCAACGGGAATAACTAAAGTTTGGATAATGATTTTACTTGTTGTTGGATTGTTATTGTTTGCTAAAAAGGTTCCGGACTTGTTAAAAGAAATCTTTCCTAACTTTGGTGGTAAATTTAGTTTTGGGTTATCGCCAAAGAAAAATGTTGTGGATCCGCTTAGAGATATTGGAAAAGCTGCTTGGAATTCTCCTTTGGGATGGTTACCTAAGGCTGGTATGAAAACTGCTACTTTCGCTGATAGGAAAATACATGGGTTGCCTGCTCCAAGAAGTAAGTTTGGTCAAGCAATGGATAAGTGGCTTCCAGGACGTGCTGAAGTTATTAAAAATAAAAACCAAGCTGAAATGGATGCAAAAAGGGATCGTGATTTAAAAGAAGAGGGTATGAAATTATATAATAGATATGGCGATGACTTACCTGAAGAAGCTTTTAAAAATAAAGAATATAGAGCTACATATTCTGCTTTGCAAGCTGCAAAAAAAGCAAAAAAGAGTGCTGATGATGAATTGAAAGCTGTAGAGAAAAGTTACGATGCAGCTTATAAAAAATATTATGAACTTAACACTGATCCAAATGCTACTGCTGAGCAAAAGGCGATTGCTGCGCAAAATCTAGAAAATGTTACAAAATCTCTTGATGTTGTTACAAAAAATCAAAGAATAGCGCAGTCCAAGTTAGATCAAGCGCAGAGTGATCATGATATTAACAAGAAAAGATATGAAGATGATGCTAGACGTGAAGCAAGTCATTCATACTATAAAAATATTACTAAAACTGCTTCTGATATTCCTGATTATACGCCTAATGAAATTCCGGATGCTGCTCCTCAACCTCAACAGACTCAATCTCAGCAACAAGAAACTCCTACAATTGAGATAGTTGAAACATTTGGAGGTTCTAGAAAAGATTCTGTTAGTGAGGCACAAAAAGCTAAACAAGTACAAGATGAGCATGCTGCTTTAGTTGATAAATATAATAAAGAGACGGATCCGGAAAAACGTAAACAAATAATGAAAGAAATAGATGAATTTGAAAAAAATCATTGATAATTTGAAGAAAAAAAGGAGTGTGATATATAGTGAATGGATATTTGGTTCCTGCTAATTCTAAAAAAGGTAATCTTATATTGAATATATTTCGGCCATTTGATTTAATTATGTTTGGAATTGGAGCTGCTGTGTCGTTATTTTCATTAGTCGTTATTCAGTCGGATAATACAATTGCTATATTGTTATCTTGTATACCTGTTGCGGTGACTGGCTTTCTGGTAGTTCCTGTTCCTAATTATCATAATGTTTTATGTGCGATACAAAGTATTTTTAGATTTATAAGAGAAAAGTTAAAAGGAAATTATATTTGGAAGGGTTGGTGTTTTTATGACAAGTTCGGCAAAGAAAAGTAGTGGTACAAGATATACTGAAGATTGGTTACCTATCAGTAATATTGCAAATGGCTCTATTATACTTAATAATAAGTATAAAGTTACAGGGGTTAAGATTAGACCTAGAAACATATTTATTTTGGATCAAATTACACAAGATAATGTTATTGTGTCCTTAAAGAATTTTTATAATATGATTGATTTTGAGTTTTGGCTTATATCAGCTGACAGGCCTGTTGATTTGAATAGTTATTTATCGAGATTGCAACTGCTTTATAATCAAACTAGTAATCCGGCTGTTAGAAAACTTATTAATCAAGATATTGATAAAGCTAATGATTTTATGAATAATAGTATTACAGATACTGAGTACTATATATTATTTAAAGAAAAAAATGATGATTTGATTCAAAAGAGGCTTAGAACTTTAATTTCTGGTCTTTTATCAGCGGGGCTTGAAGCTGTACAAGTTTCGAATGATGATTTAAGAATTATTTTAGATAATTTTCTTAATGGGGGAATGACTACTAATTTTGGGACGGTGATTTCATAATGAATTTTAAAAGTGAACTTGCTCCAAAAGGGTTGCAATTTAATGCTTCTGATTTTGTTATCAGTGATAAATATGCTACTATTTTAACGGTTATTTCGTATCCTCGATTTATAGGGCCAGGATATTTGGCTAATTTAACAAATATGTCTGGAATTAAACTTGTTATTAAACACATACCTGTTCCTTTTTCTGTACTTGCTAAAATGCTTAATAAGGAAATTGCTGACCTTCGAAGTAAATATCAACAAGAAAAGGATAGGACAATTCAGGAGAGAATAAGACAGGATGTTGATTCTCTAGAATATTTTATTCAACAATTTACTGCTTCTCAGGCTAAGACATTTGATTTTCAAATGCATATTATGGTAACTGCTAATACAAGAGAAGAGCTTGAGATGAAGAAGGTAAGTTTAAAAAATTATATGGACGCGATGGAACTTAGAGCTATACCTTTAAGATTTGAGCAAGAAAGAGTTCTTAAATCAATTCTTCCTATATTTGATAAACAAATTATTGAAGATAGAATAGGTACTCCTATGCCTTCTCCAACTATGGCTGCAATGTATCCGTTTATTTTTGATACAATAAAAGATGATGGATTATCAACTCTTTTAGGTGTTGATTTCTCTGGTGGTGTTGTTTTATTTAATCAATTTTTATATCAATTAAAGAAAGAAAATAATCGAAATAATGCCAATATGATTATTTTGGGTACTTCTGGTAGTGGTAAATCGACCGCTGCTAAACTTATTCTTCGTAGCCATATTCGTAATGGTTACCAGATTGTTGCAGTCGATCCTGAAGGTGAAATTAGTGAAATGACCAAGATGTACGGTGGCGAAGTTGTTGACTTGGGTAAAGGCGGAGAATACGGAATGGTAAATCCACTTGAAGTTATTATGGACGCTGATGATACCGAAATTAAGAATGGTTTAGGCTATACGGTACTTAATAAGACACTTCAATCTTTGAAGGCCTTTATGAAGTATTATTCACCTGATATTGAAGAGGATGTACTAGCTTTATTTACTGGTGTTGTACAAGATACTTATGCAAGATTTGGCATAACATTTACTTCGGATTTTTCTAAATATACTTCAAATGATTATCCAACGTTTAGTGATGTTTATGTAACTGTAACTAGTAAACTTACTTCAATGACAGAAAAAACACATGAAAGAGATGTTATGGAAAGACTTGAGCTTAAGCTTAGACCTTTAGTTAGAGAACTTCAATATTACTTTAATGGTCATACGTCAATTAATACAGAAAGTGATTTTCTTGTATTTAACATTAAAGAACTTATGAATTCGGATGCTAATATTAGAAATGCACTTTTATTTAATGTATTAAAGTTTGCATGGGGATTATGTTTAAATCCAAATGTTAATACAATTTTGTCTGTTGATGAAGCCCATGTTCTTTTGGGAGCTAAAAATGATTTGGGTGCTGAGTTTTTGGCACAAATGCAAAGAAGGGCTAGAAAGTATAACACGGGAACAATAATTATTACACAACAGCCTTCTGACTTTGTTGCTGATGGTATACTTATGCATGGTAAAGCTATTTTTGATAATTCTTCTTATTATTTAGTAATGGGGCTAAAGAAACAGGCTGTTGAAGATTTGGCTATGCTAATTGATTTAAATGATAATGAAAAAGAATCAATTAAAAGATTTAGTCAAGGAGAAGCTTTGTTTGTATGTGGTAATAGAAGAATGCAAATTAATGTTATTGTAACTGAGGAAGAATTAGAATCATTTGGTTCTGGCGGAGGATTGTAGTTTAAAAAATAATACTTTTTAAGTTTGGTGGTGAAGTAGAATGAATCAGGATGATATGCAAAATAATGAAGTTTCGAATGAGCCAACTAAGGAACCAACTAAAAAAGAAAAAGCAGAAACTGCGGGAAAAGATGTTGCTGAGATAGCTGCTACTGCTGCCGCGAACGCAGGTGCAGGCCCGGTTGGTGGGAAACTAATGAGCACTGCTTTAAAAACAAAGGGCGGGCAAAAGGCATTAGAAAGTGCTAGTAAAAAATTAAATTGTAGTCCGGTGATGAGAAATGTACTAGCTAAGAGTGATAATGTTATTTCTAATAATAAAGGTTTATTAACTAATGCTGCTACTGGTGCAATGGGTGGTGGTAGTAGTTCTTCTAATGGTGGTACACAAAAAAAAGGTGACTCTTTAACTGATACTGCTTCATCTGTAGGTGGTCAGCCTGAAAATTCTGATGACAAACAGAAATCTAGTTCTCTAAATGGAGCTATAAAAGGTTTACTTCCTAATTTTGGCAAAAATAAATTGGTTGTATTTGGCATTCTTTCGTTATTTCTGATTCCAATAGTTTTTCTTCTTATTTTTATTGTTCCTCTTATGGCTATTGGTGTTATTGATATTGAAGGTATTGGCAATATGCTTGTTGGTAATACGTTTACTAGTTATTCTGAAGTTTCTAATAATATTAAATATTGGTGGCCTGTTGGTAGCAATGAGGTTACTGTCGAAAATGGTATAACTTTTGCTAGTGGTGATCCTGCTGCTGTAACAATTACTTCACCATTTGAATTGAGGGTAGATCCTTATGATGGTGTTGTTGCTAGTCATAAAGGTGTTGATATATCAACAGGAGGTATTGGTTATGGTGATTTAAATGTTATAGCTTCTGCTGATGGAAAAGTTATTTATCCTACTCTAAATGATGAGACGACTTGTCCATCTAATCCTGATAAAGATCCTTGCGGTGGTGGTTATGGTAATTATGTTATTATTGAGCATGGAGATGGAAATAGAACTCTCTATGCACATTTGTATGAGGACTCAATTACTGTAAGAGCAGGAGATACTGTTAAACAAGGACAAGTTATTGCTAAAATGGGCAGTAGTGGTCGATCGACAGGTACGCATTTACATTTTGAAGTAATTGTGAATGGTAATAGGGTAGATCCATTGAATTATATTTCGTCAAGTAATTCTAGACCTAAATATAGTAGTGGTGGCTATGTTGAAGGAGAATCTAACAAACAAAGTGTATGTTTAACTTTGAAAAGTATGGGGATTCCAAATAATGGTATTGCTGGAATTATGACAAATATGGAACATGAGAGCTCTTTTATTCCAACAGCCTTAGGTGATAATGGTACAAGTTATGGTCTTTGTCAGTGGCATAATGGTCGATATGCTAATTTAAAGGCTAAATTTCCAAACAGTTATGATACGATAGGTAGTCAACTTGAATTTTTAATGTATGAATTAGAAAATACTTATACTGGTGTTTATAATACTGTTATGGATAGAAGTAAGAGTGCTAATGACGTGGCATATAAATTTTGTGTTATTTTTGAAGCACCTTACGATACGAAGAATACATGTACAAAGAGAGCAAATGCTTCATCAGATGTTTATGCTTCTTATGTTAATAATGGGTGCAGATAAGGAGGAAATATGTCTAAACACAAAGATGATATTAGAACATTAATTGTTGTTGTTGCTGTATGTGTTGTTTTTCTTGTTCTTATCTTATTTGTTAATAGGAAAAGTAATTTTCAAAAATTGGCTTCTGTTGAAGAATATAATAACTTTTTTACAAATGTCGGGTATATTAATAATTATATAAATTTGATTGCAACTCATGATAATGTTGGTGTTTATAATATTCTTGATGAAAAATACATTCAAGATAATGGGATAACTTATGATAATGTCTTAGAAAAGGTTGATACTTACGGTATTGATGCAACCGTTAGTGTTAAGTCAATGGATTTCGTTCAAATAGGTAGTAATTTTATGTATTATGTAGTAGGAGAAATATATAAAAATACTTATCAAGATGAAGAAAAATTTGATGATGATTTTAGAATAGTTATTAATATTGATTTTAGTAGCGGATCTTATTCTCTATATCCTGCTCAAGATAATAGTGTTAAAAAGATTATCAATAGTAAGAAAAAAATTGAAATTGCAAGAAATAGTAACAATGCTCTTATTGCTTCGGATTTCATAGATAAGGAGCAGGTTTGTTCTATTTATTTGTCCGACTTTTTTAATAAATTATCGCGTGATGTTGATTCGACATATGATTTACTTAGTGATTCAATGAAAGAAAAATATTCGACAGTTGATAGTTATCGTGATTATGTTACTGATAACATTGATAAAACTTCGACAATTGCTGATAAATGTAAGGTTGATGAGATTGATGATAAGAGGGTATATAGTGTAATTGATGTTAAAGGTAATAATTACAAATTTACAGAAGATGCTGTTTTAAATTATAAAGTTGATTTTTCATTTGGTAATAATGTTGAAGAATAGGATTTACTGTTAATTCTATTCTTTTATTTCAATTATTGGGATTTTAGAATGGAAAAATAATTTACAATTATTGTTAATAATGATATAATATGGTTAGTTATTTTTGGAGGAATTACAAATGAAATTAAAGGTTGAAAAAAAGGATTTAATTATATTTTGCATATTTTGTGTATTTCTATTATATCTTTGTTGTATTGGAGTCCTTAATGTATCTAGTTTAGTTTCAGAAGGAAGATTTTATGGCTTTTTGCCTTTTAGAGCTTTTACTCCTAGGTATATTGGGATGACTTTCTTTTTATTTTTATCGACAATGGTAGGACTTTTTTTAGCGGTTAAATCATATATTTTTGGTCATGAAAAGGGCTTTGGATTCAGTATTGGTAGTAAAAAAGAAAAAGGCTATTCAAGATGGGCTACTGACAGTGAGTTTAAAAAAGGGTTGAATGTTGTAAATATTAAAGACGATAGAATTCCGGCAGCTGGCATTGCCTTATATAGTAAAAGGGGTAAGATGTGGGTAGATAATGGTGAAGATCATTACTTAGTTATGGGTGCTACTGGTAGTGGTAAAACGGTTATTGTAGCTAAGCCAATGATTAAGTTACTTGCTAAGCATGATGAGTCGATAATTTTGACTGACCCTAAGGGTGAACTTTATGAAGCAACAGCGGAACTTTTAAAAGCAGAGGGCTATAATATTATTACTTTGAATTTTAGGGATCCGGGAAGGGGTAATGCTTGGAATCCAATGACACTACCATATACATTATATAAAAATGGAAATATGGATAAGGCAATTGAGCTTTTGGATGACCTAGCTTTAAATATTTTATATGAAGAAAAGTCAAGTGGTGATCCTTTTTGGGAAAAGACGGCAGCGGATTATTTTACTGGTCTTGCTTTAGGACTTTTTGAAGATGGAACAGAAGCACAAATCAATCTTAATAGTTTGAACTTGATGAGTAGTTTAGGTGAAGAGAGATTTGGTGGACCTAATAATAATTATATAAAAGAGTATTTTAATGGGAAAGATCCTTCAAAACCAGCTTATATTAATGCTTCTGGTACTGTTTTTACAGCCGATGAAACGAAACAAGGTATTATTGCAACATTTAAGCAAAAGGTAAAATTGTTTTCTTCAAGAGAAAATTTATCGGAAATGCTTTCATATAGTGATTTTGATATGAGAGATATCGGTAGGAAGAAAACAGCGGTATTTTTAATTGTTCAGGATGAAAAAAAGACTTTACATCCTCTTGCTACTATTTTTATTAAACAGTGTTATGAAACACTTATCGATGTAGCACAGGAAAGTGGTGGAAAGCTTCCATTTAGAACAAATTTTGTTCTTGATGAGTTTGCCAATATGCCACCTTTAAAGGATGTTACAACAATGGTTACGGCTGCAAGAAGTAGGCTTATTAGATTTACTTTCATTATCCAGAACTTTGCTCAGCTTACGAAAGTATATGGTAAAGAAGATGGAGATACAATACGTGGTAACTGTAATCTAGTATATTTGATTAGTAGTGAGATAGCTGCTCTTGAAGAAATAAGTAAAATGTGTGGTGAAGTTAAATCAAAAGAGAAAGATAAAACAGCGTCGACACCTCTTGTTACAGTAAGTGATTTACAAAGGTTAAATAAATTTGAAATTATTGTTTTAAGAAGAAGGCTTTTTCCTTATAAAACGAGATTTCAAACAGACTTTGAAGTTGATTGGGGAAGAACTTATCCAAAGGCAACTCCACCTACGAGGGAAGTGCGTAATGTTGAGTTGTTTGATATAAGAGAGTTCGTTAAAGCAAAGAAAAAAGAGAAAATGGAAGCAATGGGTGAGTTTACTCCAAATAATAGCCCATTTGGTGGCCCTAGCTTATTTGGAGGGGGAAGTCCTTTCTCTGGTCCTTCTTTCAATCGTAATCCATTTGATAGTTTAAGGTCAGATCCTCTTTTAGGTAATGATAATTCATCTAGTGATAGCAGTTTTAATATTGATGATTTGGTTAAAAAAATTGATGCCAAAATTGCAGAAATGGAGCAAGAAGAAACTTCTTCTTCAGCAGATAATAGCAAAGTAGTTGATGACGTTCAAGAAGCTGTCTATGAGGAGAAAACAGAAGAAGGTCCTCCAGTATGGGAAAAGCCTGATGATAATGTTAATCAGGTTGATAAGATGTACGATAAAAGTACCAGTGATGATGATTTCTTTGATGATTTCTTTAGTGATGATTAATGTGAAAAACGTAAATAATAATTACGTTTTTTTGTGTTTATGAACTTTGCATTTTATTTACACCTTAATATATTATGGTGAGAGGTGTAAGTATGAATACGATTTCTTTTGAAGAGCTTAAGAGAATACCTGATCCAATTATTATTGATATTAGAGATAATTATTCATATAATATTTCGCATATAAAGAATGCTATTAATATACCTTATTATAATTTGTTAAATAATTATTCACATTATTTAAATAAAAATAATATATATTATCTTTATTGTGATGAAGGAAAGCAAAGTTTTGAGATAAGTAAAAGACTTAATTTATTTGGGTATAATACAAAGTCAATTGAGGGTGGTTTTAATATTTTTAAATAAAACATATATTTTAATATGAAAATGATATTAAAAAGGAAGAAAAAAAGTCATAAATTTTCTTTTGTATTACTGATATTTACTTTAGTTGTTATAATGGCTTTGATAGCAATTGGTTATTATTCTAATAAATCGGTACCTCTTATTATGAATTATGCGGAAGGTGAAGTAAAAAAACTTGTTGTATTAGTTATTAATAAGGCAGTTATTAAACAAATTAATAATGTAGATACAGATGATGTTTTTGATATTACATATAATAAAGATGGAGAGATTATTTTAATTGATTTTAATCCTAAGAGGACATCAGAAGCACTTAGTGTGATAACTAATCTTATCGAAATTAATCTTAGAGCTATTGAGGAAGGAAAAATTGATATGTTAGAACTTCCTGATAATAGTTTAGCAGCATATGATACTTCGCTACTTGAAAAGGGAATAATACTTGAAATTCCCACTGGTGTAGCTTCAAATATTGCTCTTCTTTCTAATTTGGGGCCAAAAATACCAGTAAAGTTATCAATTACAAGTGATGTATCGACGGGATTTAGTACTGATGTTACTGAATATGGAATAAATAATGCTCTAATAAAGTTATATATTGATGTTGAAGTAAGTGCGAGAGTTATTCTTCCAATTATTAGTGATGAAGTTACTATCGATGCTAGTGTACCAATTGCAATGAAGGTAATCCAAGGAAAAATACCTGATTATTATATGAATGGTTTTTCGACAAAATCAAATATAATTAATGAATAAAGAGGCTGTCTATTACTTGTAAATGGATGGTTTTTTCTTTACTTATAAGCAATTTTTAGATATAATAAGGTTGTAATAAGGTGATCCTCATGAAACTAAATAGTGATGTTATTAAAAAAATATCGAAGATTAAGAATGAACCTAATTGGATGCTAGAATTTAGGCTTAAGGCTTTGGAATCTTTTGAAAAAAGCTCTAATCCGTCTTTTGGTCCTAAACTTGATATTGATTATGATAGTATTAATTATTATAAAGAAAGAGAAGAAAATTTGACAGATAATTGGAATAATCTTTCTTGTGGTGTTAGAAATTTATTTGATGATTTAGGAGTAATATCAGCAGAAAAGAATTTTTTAGATGGTGTTGGGGCACAATATGATAGTGAAGTTATTTATCATAATATGAATAAAGAGTTAAAAGAAAAGAAGGTTATCTTTTTAGATACGGATACAGCTTTGAAAAAATATCCTGAATTATTTAAGAAATATTTTAATACTTTAGTTAAATATAGTGAAAATAAATTTACAGCTTTAAATGGTGCTGTATGGTCAGGAGGGACATTTATTTATATTCCTCCAAATACGAAATTAGATAGGCCACTTCAAAGTTATTTTCGCATTAATAGCAGAAATATGGGACAATTTGAAAGGACTTTGATTATTGTCGATGATAATAGTTCATTACATTATATTGAAGGTTGTACTGCTCCTACTTATACAGAAGATTCACTTCATGCTGCGGTAGTTGAAATATTTGTTGGAAAAAATGCTAAATGTCGTTATACGACAATTCAGAATTGGTCGACAGACGTGTATAATTTGGTTACGAAGAGAGCCATTGTCGGAGAAAATGGCTTGATGGAATGGATCGATGGAAATATTGGTTCGAAAGTTAATATGAAGTATCCTTGTTGTATACTTAAAGGTGATTACGCAAGAGGAAGTTGCATAACAGTTGCGGCAGCATCTAAAGGTCAGACACAGGATAGTGGTGCTAAGATGATTCATTTGGGAAAGAATACAAAGAGTAATATTGTTTCTAAAAGTATTGCTTCTTTAGGAGGAAATGCTACTTACCGAGGTGAAGTTAAAATTACGAGAAAAGCAATAAATTCGAAAGCTTCAGTTAAGTGCGATACACTGATACTCGATGAGGTATCGAAAAGTGATACGATTCCGACAAATATTGTCAATAATAATTCATCTCTTTTAGAGCATGAGGCGACGGTGTCAAAAATTTCCGAAGATAAACTTTTTTATTTGATGTCACGTGGTATTAGTGAAGAAGCGGCAAAAGAACTAATTATAATGGGATTTATTAATGCTTTTAGAGAAGAATTGCCAATGGAATATGCTGTTGAATTAAATAGATTGCTAGCATTTAATATGGGAGGAAAGAATGAAGAACATAGTTAAAGTTATATTAATTATTGTAGTACTTTGTGGATTAGGTTTTTTAGGCTATTTTATTTATAGTAATTCTTCGGGTGTTAAGAAAGTTGCTGTCGAAGAAGAAAAGGCACTAATTGATGAGTATTATATTTATGGTAATCATTTCAATATGACAGGTAGTTTAACGATTAGTGATATGAATTATCAAGATGTTAGTTTAAGTTTATATGGTGAAGAAGAAAAGATAATTCCGATTATATCAGAAAATGATGGAAATAAAATAGACTTTTATTTATCAGAACATATAAATGATGGATTATTTTTAGATGATTTAGCCAGAGGGAAATATTATTTATTTTTGAAACTTCAATATGTAGATGAAGAAGATAAGGAAATATTTAAATATTATGTTTTAGATAATAAGACGGAATATAAAGAAGCTACGTATTATACGTTATCAAAATATGATAATCAGATATTAATTGATTCTAATAATGATTATCAGACAATGGCTTTTGATATTAGTAAAAATAATAATAAAAAAGTTTATGACGTCACAATTGATCCAGGACATGGTGGCATGGATGGTGGCGGAAGTAGTGGTTCTTATAAAGAATCGGATTTTACGATGATAATTAGTAGTAAAATAAGAGAATATTTGGAAGCTGATAATATAAAAGTTAAATTTACGCACGAAAAAGGAGATTTGACAACAAATGATTTATTAGATGAATATGGAACACATGGAAGAGCAGTTATTCCAAATGAAGTAAAATCAAAGTATACTTTTTCCATTCATATTAATAAGAATACTTATGGCGGTGTTAAGGGCTTTGAAATATATACTGCAGATAATATTGATTATGATTTAGCGAAGTCACTTGCGGAAAATTTAGAAAAAAATACAGATCTTAGTTATTCGACGAATAAACTATATCGTGTTTTTAATGGCATTTATACACGTAACTTTACAGAAAGTGAAATAGAGTCCTCGAATGAAGAATATGAAAGTAAAGGGTATAAACCATTTAATATAACGACAAAATCAAATTACTATTATATGGTTAGGGAGACGGGAGGATTTATGACAGGAGCTTATGTATCAGATATTAATGATGCTAAAGTTGGAAGTAATCCTTATTATAATAGTAATGTTGCTAATGAATCTTATTTACTTGAATTATGTTATTTATCTAATGATAGTGATTTACAGATTTTAGTTAATAATCCTGATTCGATTGCTAAAGCAGTAGCGGATACAATTGTTAAAGAGATTTATAAATAAGTGTCAAATTTGTGTAAAATTATAAATTTAACAAAAAGAAAAATTTGAAAATAAAAAGTGCTTAAAAAAGTCTTTTAAAGTTTTTAAAGACTTTTTTTGTGGTTTATATATGTGCTAAAAATGATTTTTGATAGTTTTGCTATTAGCCGGTTGATTATGCTATAGTGCCTTCGAAAGGAGGTTTATTATGGTTAATCAAATTGTTTTGGTTGGAAGAATTGCTAGAGCACCTGAAACAAAAGTCTTAGAAAATGGAAGAAAGTATGCAACGTTAACGTTAGCCGTTCCGAGAAATTATAAGAATGTTAATGGAGAATATGACACAGATTTTTTAGATTGTACACTTTGGTCTTCGGTAGCGGAATCGACAAGTGAATATTGTAAGACTGGCGATATGATTGGTGTGAAGGGCCGTGTTCAATCGAGAATTATTGAAACACCTGAAGGTCAAAGAAGAAGAAAGACGGAAATAGTAGCGGAAAGAGTTACTTTTTTGACTTCAAGTCCAACTCGCAAAAAAGATAATGATCCAGAAGAAGAAAAGAAAGAAGAATAGGGTTATTCTAGGAAACCATTGAAAGATGGTTTCTTTTTTAAATTTGTAGTTAACAATTAGTTAATTATCTATACAAGTAAGTAATTTTGTTATAAAATGATATTAACAAGGAGATAACTAATTGTAAGGTGGGATAAGAAGTATGATTGGTAAGAGAGTTAAAGAATTAAGAATAAAAAAAGGTCTTTCACAGCAAGACTTGGGAATGGCTATTGGAGTTACAAAGGTTTCAATATGTGGCTATGAAAGTGGAAGCCGTATTCCTAATTTAGAAAAATTAGTTAAACTAGCCGATGTATTTGAAACGACAACTGATTATTTACTAGGTAGAGAAGTTCCAATTATGAATGAAGAAAATAAAAGATATATTGGTTCGGTGTCTTATGAAGATGTCAATTTGATATTGGAACTTAGACACTATCCTAATCTTTATAATAAATTACTTAAAGATGTTAAGAGATCTGCAAGTATAATTAATAAAAGACTTATGAAATAGGAGAGACGATATGTTAGATATAAAAGATTTATATGAAAAAAAAGAAGAATTTACTAATGAAGTGATTACGGTAAGTGGATGGGTAAGAAACCATCGAAAGCAGGCACATTTTGGCTTTATTGATTTATCTGATGGAACTTGTTTTAAAAATTTACAAGTTGTTTATGACGACAATTTGATTTGTTTTGAAGAGGCAACGAAAATTAAATTAGGAGCAGCAATAACGGTTACAGGTAAGTTAGTTAAGTCACCTAAAGAAGGACAAGAGTTTGAACTTGTTATGGATGCTTTTACTTTAGAAGGTGATTGCCCTGACGATTATCCTCTTCAAGCTAAAGGTAGGCCAACGAGAGAGTTTTTAAGAGAAATTGCTTATTTGAGACCAAGAACAAATTTATTTAAAGCGGTCTTTAGAGTAAGAAGTGTAGCAGCTTATGCAATTCATAAATATTTTCAAGAAAATGGGTATGTATATTTTCATGCTCCTCTTATTACTTCTTCGGATTGTGAAGGAGCAGGACAAATGTTTCAAGTTACAACACTCGATTTAGATAAGGTAGCAAGTTTAGGGAAGGTTGATTACGATAAAGACTTTTTTGGAAAACGTACAGCTCTTACGGTATCGGGGCAATTAGAGGCTGAAACTTTTGCTATGGCATATAAAAAAGTATATACTTTTGGTCCTACTTTTCGAGCGGAAAATTCGAATACGAAAACACATGCTTCGGAATTTTGGATGATTGAACCAGAAATTGCTTTTTGTGATTTGGAACAAGATATGGATATTATGGAAGATATGCTTAAATATGTTGTTAAGTATGTTTTAGATAATTGTTCTAGTGAAATGGAATTCTTTAATAATTTTGTGGAAAAAGGTTTACTTGATAAACTAAATAAATTAGTTAATAGTAAATTTGTGAGAGTCGATCATGAAGAGGTTATTAGAATTCTAAAAGAAGCAAAAGTTAAATGGGAATTTGAGCCAGAATATGGTGAAGATATTGCAAGAGAACATGAAAAATATATTACGGAATATTTTGGAGGACCGGTTTTTATTAAGAATTGGCCAAAGGATATTAAAGCTTTCTATATGAAACAAAATACGGATGGTAAAACAGTAGCGGCTGTTGACTTAGAAGTCCCTGGTGCTGGAGAACTTATGGGTGGTTCACAGAGAGAGGAAG
>CANRJI010000012.1 GCA_947630885.1 uncultured Bacilli bacterium | reverse complement strand
ACAGTTTAAATTATAAATATATAGATAACGAAAAATTAATTGAAGAAAAAGTAGGTGGTAGAGATGAATAACGAAAATAAAACAAACATCAACTGGTATCCAGGACATATGGCCAAAACAATACGAGAACTTAAAGAAAAAATAGACTTGATTGACATTGTTTTCGAAGTAATAGATGCCAGAATACCTATGTCGTCAAAAAATAAAGATATTGAAAATCTTATAATAAAGAAACCACATATTCTTATTATGACTAAAGCAGATTTATGTGATGAAAATAAAACAAATAAGTGGAAAAAATATTATGAGGAAAAGGGGTATGTTGTGATTTTAATTAATCTTTTGAATAATCCTAATATGAGGTTATTATTTGATAAAATTAATCCATTAATTAACGAAATAAATGAAAAGCGAAGGAGTAAAGGATTAAAGCCAAGAAAAGTAAGAGTAGCGGTCCTAGGTATTCCTAATGTCGGTAAAAGTACCTTGATAAATAGGCTAGTAGGCAAAAGAAGTACTAAAGTTGGTGATAGGCCAGGTATTACGAAAAATTTAGAATGGATTCGAATAAATGATAAGCTAGAATTATTAGATACACCAGGAGTATTATGGCCTAAACTTGATGAAAAAAGTGCCTATAATCTAGCTGCAATGACTGCGATTAAGGAAGAAGTATTAAATCTTGATGATGTTGCCATCTATGTTGTTAAGAAGATGCTATCTTGTTATGAAGAAAATATCGTAAAAAGATATAGTCTTACAGAAAAAAAAGATATTGTTAAAATATTGGACGAAATTGGTCAAAAAATAGGTGCTATTAAAAATAATGAAACAGATTACGAAAGAGTCTACCGAAGAATTATTAAAGATTTACAAGATGGTTATTTGGGAAAAATAACCTTTGATGAAAAATAAAAAAAGCCATACTACTAATCTAATAAGTAGTATGACTTTTTTGCATAATTATATATTAATTATCTTTTAGTGAACAATATTATCTAAAATGCCATAAGAAAAAATACTCATAATAATACTGGCAAGTATAACACCGAGAACGATATAAATAAAAGATTTTTTGCGGTCTAAATGGAGAAGGACAGCAAGAGCTGAGCCGGTCCATGCTCCTGTTCCAGGTAAAGGAATACCGACAAATAAAAGTAATCCTAAATATCCATATTTATCAATTTGTTTTTTCTTCTTTAAAATTCTGTTTTCAAATTTGGTAATAATTTTTTCACAAAATTTAACTTTTTTTAGTAAATTAAATATTTTTTCTAAAAACAATAAGACAAAGGGGATGGGAAGCAAGTTACCAATAATACTCCAAACATATCCTGATAAAAAGTCAATTTTTAGAAGAGCCGCTGCAATTAATCCTCCACGAAGTTCAAGAATTGGTAGCATCGAAATAAGAAAAACAATTGCTTCTTTACCCAAACCACTAAAAATATTGACTAAATTTTGTACTAAATTTTCCATTTTAATCCTCCTTTAAAATTATAGCAAATATTTTTTTTGATGTAAATACTAAGGGAATATTTCTAATATCGATGTTGCATTTTTAATTTGAATGCGTTATAATTTTGGATATATGAAATGTTCTATAAAGTCCATATTATATTTATGATGATAATTGTAATAGTAGACTATGGGAGGGAAAAATGATAGACATAAACATAATTAGAAGTAATAAAGAGTTAGTTAAAGAAAATATTCGAAAGAAATTTCAAGATCATAAACTTTCTTTGGTCGATGAAGTCTATGATTTAGATGAAAAATTACGTAAACTAAAAGTTCAAGGTGATAATTTAAGACAAGAAAGAAATACAAAAAGTAACGAAATTGGCTCTTTAATGAGAGATAAAAAGGTAGAAGAAGCTAATGCTAAAAAAGCTGAAGTAACTAAGATCAATGAGGAATTACTTGCAGTTGAAAAGGAAGAAAGTGATATTGCTAATCTCGTCAATGAAAAAATGATGATGATACCAAACTTTATCGCGGATGATGTTCCTATCGGCAGGGATGATAGTGAAAATGTAGAAGAGCAAAAATTTGGTGAACCTAAAGTTCCTAATTATGAAATTCCATATCATGCTGATATTATGGCTCGTTTTAATGGACTAGATAAAGATGCAGCTGGACGTGTAAGTGGAAATGGCTTTTATTATTTAATGGGGGATATTGCTAGATTACATTCGGCTGTTCTTGCCTATGCGAGAGATTTTATGATAAATAAAGGTTTTACTTATTGCATACCACCATATATGATTCATGGTGATGCTGTAAATGGTGTTATGTCATTTGAAGAAAAAGAAAATATGATGTATAAAATTGAAGGCGAAGATTTATATTTAATTGGAACTAGTGAACATTCGATGATTGCCAAATTTAAAGATCAAATTTTAAATGAAGAAGATTTGCCAATTACGATGACTTCTTATTCTCCATGTTTTCGAAAAGAAGTAGGATCTCATGGTATTGAAGAGAGAGGCGTATATCGTATTCATCAGTTTGAAAAACAAGAGATGGTCGTTTTATGTAAAAAAGAAGATTCAGAAACTTGGTATGATAAAATGTGGAATTATTCGGTTGAATTATTTAGAAGTTTAGATATTCCTGTTCGCAAATTAGTTTGTTGTTCAGGTGATTTGGCGGATTTAAAGTATCGTTCATGTGATATTGAAGCTTGGAGTCCAAGACAACAAAAATATTTTGAAGTATGTTCTTGTTCTAATTTAACAGATGCTCAAGCTCGAAGATTAAAAATTCGTTATAAAAAGGCAAATGGGGATAAAGAACTTGTTCATACCCTAAATAATACTGTTATTGCACCACCACGAATGTTAATTGCTTTCCTTGAAAATAATTATCAGGAAGATGGTTCAGTAACAATTCCTAAAGCATTGCAACCTTATATGGGTGGAGTAGAAGTTATTAAACCTAAAAAGTAATAGTTTAAATTGAGTATGTGAAAACATACTTTTTTTTAATTTTGAAATTTTGGAAAGAGTATGCTTTTAACTTTTAAAATAAAAAATAGTAATTATATAGTGATATGAACATCGATTCTATGTCTAAGAATTGGGGTTCATATCAAAGGTACTATTCTTTTTTGGTGAAATAATATATCAAAAAGATGACAAATATGGTATACTTTTAATGAAAGTTGGTGACTATTGTGACGGATAAGGAACTTAAAGAAATAGAAAAACTTTTTGCTAAATTCAATACATTTGATGAATTTATAAATAAAGTTTATCATGGTGAAAGTTCTCAAAATAGTGGAGCAATTAAAGAAATGTACGATGCTTATAAACTTGGTCTTGATGCATGGGAGATGATGAAATACTTTCGCTCTTCGGAAACATTAAGAATTGATAGGGAACAGAGAAAAAATGATGCATACAAGATAGAAGATATATTAAATTTTATAAAAAAACATGATTTAAGTAAATATAAGAGAGTAATTATTACTTTAGATAATATTGATTATGATAATATCGATGAACTACTTAAATTAAATATAGAAGTATTTATTGATTTAAAAGGGGATACGGGACTATGCACAATTGAAGAATTTAAAAACGTGCGAGAGTTTTTTACTTATTTTCGAAATACTTATTCGAAGTATGATTTATCTCCTCTCGAAAAAATAACTTTAGCTTATGACTATTGTAAGTTTTATTTATATATGGATGAAGAAAACGGTCGAAAAACTGAATCGCATGCTATTGCTAAAATATTAGAAACAGGTAATATTGTTTGTGCAGGTTATAGTGTAATATTTTGTCAGTTACTTAAAGAATTGGGAATAGATAATACTTATTTATTTGCAATTCATGATGATTTACCTGGTGATGATCATATGCGCGTTATAGTGGATGTTAAGGATCCAAAATATCATGTTTCAAATCTATTTATTTTTGATCCGACATGGGATTCTGAACACGAAATGATGCTCGTTAGTAATAATTCGCAAACTAGTTATAAGATGAAAGAAGAGTTAAAAAAAGATGATATAGTTATAAAAAAACTTCCAAGTTGGATTATGTATTTATTCTATATGATTAATCTTTATGAATTTCGTAAATATTTTCCTGAGGAAGAAATTATGATTATAAAAAAATATGGTAGCGAAGAGCCAATCAAAATAGAAGGTCTTGTTAAAGAAGCCTTTGAATTTAATGATAAAAAACCTCGTGATGATTGGACAGTAAATTTAATAAAAGAAATTTTACCTAAAATTAAAAAGATTGAGGGATATAATGATGATGAGATAAAAGAATATGTCAATGATGCTGTCAATATAATGTATCAATATCGTTTTGGACTTCTTGATAAATATCGAGGAGAGACTCCTGGTCGTAATTAAGTAACTTTAAAGGAGGAAAAAATTGTGAATAAAATATCAAAAAAACTACGTAAGTATTTTTCCAATGGATATGGAGCTGATGAATTATATAGATTTTTGTTAGTTATCTGTTTAATTATATTAATTATAAATCTTTTTGTTAATAGTATTATTCTTGAAGTAATTGAGCTTATTATTTTTACTTTTGCGATGTATCGTGCTTTTTCGCAAAAACATGAGCGAAGAAGAAAAGAAAACGAGTTATATATGAAAATTAAAGATAAATTAAAGAAGGGGATTGCCTTTCAAAAGCAAAAAAGACGTGATCACCATACGCATATGTATAAGAAGTGTCCTAAATGTAAGCAAAAGTTAAGATTACCACTTCGAAAGGGTACTCATATGGTTAAGTGTCCTACTTGTGGTAATAAATTTGAAGTGAAATGTCGTCGTGACGAAAAAATAAAAGTTGAAATTGTTAAGTAGAAGGAAGTTGATAAAATGAATTTAATAATTGGAAGTCATGTTTCATATAAAATAATACTGGTCTTAAAGGAGCACTAGAAGAAGCTCTTTCGTATGACGCTAATACTTTTATGTTTTATACAGGAGCTCCTCAAAATACTAATCGAGGAGATATCGATGAAGAGATAACAAAAGAAGCACAAAAAATAATGCTTAAAGAAAATATTGATATTAATAAGGTTATTGTTCATGCTCCTTATATTGTCAATTTAGCTAACATGAATAATTTTGATTTTTCGGTTTCTTTTTTACAAAATGAAGTTAAAAGATGTAGTTTACTTGGAATTAAGTATTTAGTACTTCATCCTGGATCGGCAGTTAACTGCCCAAGAGAAGAAGCAATTACTAATATTGCAAATGGCCTTAATTTAATTTTAGATAATAATTATGATGTTACAATATTACTTGAAACGATGGCAGGTAAAGGTAATGAAGTTGGTAAAACGATTGATGAAATAAAAGCTATTATTGATTTAGTTAAGTTTAAAGATAAAATTGGTGTATGTTTAGATACTTGTCACTTAAATGATGCTGGTTATGATGTTTCATTATTTGATGATGTCTTAAATGAATTTGATCAAAAAATTGGTCTTGATAAAATAGGGTGTATTCATGTTAACGATAGTAAAAATAGTATCGATAGTCATAAGGACCGTCATGAAAATATTGGATTTGGAACGATTGGATTCGATAATTTAATTAATATTATTTATAACGAAAGGCTTCAAAATATTCCAAAGATACTAGAGACACCTTATGTATCCAAAGATGATACTTCAAAGGAAAGAGAGTATCCTCCATATAAATATGAAATTGCTATGATTAAAAATAAAGTTTTCGATGAAAAACTTATTGATAAAATAAGAGAAGATAATTAATTATTATAAGAGAAGATAATTAATTATTTTCTCTTATTTTGGTTTGAAATAAAGTAATTTTATCACGATATTTATTATATAACCAAGTAGCTTTTTCGTAAGTTTCAGGTTTTAATTTTTTCTTTAAATCATCTAATACTACTTGGGGTTTATCATAAATGATTTTTTGATAGTTTGTTTTAATATAATCATAAATGATAGTTAATTCATTATTGTCAAGACGAATACCTTGTCTGATAGCAAAACGATAAATATCTTGTTTTTGAAGTCTTTTAACGTAATCTTCGATGAAGTTAATATTCATATGTTCACCTAATTAACTATATGTATAAATATTCTTTTTATGTTATAATAATAATGGAAGGTGCGAAATTGAAAAAAAAGAAAATAATAGGAGAAGTTAAAAGACATAAACCAATTAATAAGAAAAGAAAAACGATAAATAAAAATCTTTCAGAATTAATGGGAAAGAGATTTACGATTGTTCTTTTTGTTTTATCTTTTTTATATATTGTTATTGGTATTAGATTATTTTATCTTCAAGTACTTAAAAAAGATAAATATAAAGAAGATTTATCATATTTATCGGAAACTATTATTGAAAGTAGTACGGCACCTAGAGGAAGAATATATGACCGTAATTATAATCTACTCGTGGATAATGAAGGTGTTAAGACAATATATTATAAAAAGCAAAATGGTATTAAAAGAAGTGAAGAAATTGAACTCGCTTATTTAATTTCCGATAAATTAGATATTGATTATAGTAGTGTCAGTGATGCTAGACTTAAAACTTTTTATTATTATAGTCATTATGATGAATGTAGAAAAAAAATTACTGATGAAGAATGGGATTTATACGCAAAGAGAAAACTTAATGATGAAGATATTGATAATTTGATATATGAACGATTAGATGAAGAAATAAAAGATTATACGGAAAGAGATAGAGAGGCAGCGTATATTTATTATTTAATGAATAAAGGTTATTCATACGATGAAAAGATAATTAAAAATGATAATGTTACGGAAGAAGAATATGCTTATATAAGTGAAAATATTGATAATTTAAAAGGCTTTAATACGAAATTAGATTGGGAGAGAGTATATTTATATGGAGATACTTTTAAAACTATTTTAGGTAGTGTTTCATCGGATAGTCAAGGTATTCCTAAGGAATTATCTGAAGAATATTTGAGTAAGGGTTATTCTTTAGATGATAGGGTGGGAATATCGTATTTGGAATATCAATATGAAGAATATTTAAAAGGAACAAAGACAACGTATAGATTACTTTCCGATAATAGTTATGAATTAGTTAGTGAAGGTAAAAGGGGAAATGATATTGTTTTATCGATTGATATCAATTTGCAGAAAGCTTTGGAAGAAATACTGACCGAAGAAGTATTAAATGCTAAAAATGAATATGGAACTGCTTACTACGACCATTCTTTTGTTGTGATATCGGATCCTAATACGGGAGAAATACTTGCTATGGCGGGCAAGAAAGTCGCAGAAAAAGATGGTCAAAGATATGTTGTCGACTATACGCCAGGAGTTGTTACTCTTCCTGTAACTCCGGGGTCAATTGTCAAAGGTGCTTCAATGATGGTTGGTTACAAGTATGGAGCAATCGACATTAATTCTTATATTGTCGACGAGTGTATTAAAATAAAAGATACACCTATTAAATGTTCGTGGCAGACAATGGGAAATATTAATGATATTTATGCTCTTCAAAATTCTTCTAACGTGTACCAATATAAAATTGCTATTCGAGTTGGTGGGGGAGACTATAGATATAATGAGGCTTTATCACTAGATGAGAGTGCTTTTGATAAATATCGTAATATGTATGCTGAATTTGGTCTTGGCGTTAAAACGGGTATTGATTTACCAGTTGAAAGTTTAGGCTATATGGGAACTTCAAGACTTCCAGGACATTTACTTGACTTTTCGATTGGACAGTATGATACTTATACACCAATTCAGTTATCACAATATATTAATACGATTGCTAATGGTGGTAAAAGATTAAAACCATATCTTTTAAAGGAAGTATACAAGCCAAGTGATAGTAATGAGAAATTTGGATCATTAATATATAAAGCAGAAACAACAGTTTTAGGTACTTTATCGGTTGAAGATAAATATATTAATCGTGTTCGTGAAGGTTTTTCTAAAGTTGTTACGAGTGGTCTTGGATATGGATATATGGGATATTATACTAATTCAGCCGGTAAAACGGGAACTAGTCAAAGTTTTATTGATACGGATGGTGATAATATAGTCGATACTGAGACAATTACTTCATCTTTTGTCGGATATTCACCTAGTGAGAATCCGGTTATGAGTATTGTTGTCGTATCACCAGATATTAGTTTACCTAATTCGTATCAATCGGCGATTACGAAAAGATTATCGTCTCGAATGACAAATAAGTATTTTGAACTTTATAGATAGATAGGAAAATACCCTAAAAAGATGGAAAAAACGCTAAAAAGGCAAAAAATAGTTGTATAAACGAAAAAAAATATGATATAATTAGGTAGATGTCCGCAAAGGAGGAGTTAAAATGGCTAAGAAGAACGAAAATAGAGGTTTAGTATCTTTAATTTGTGACGAGTGTAAGAACATTAATTATACAGTTGAAAAAAATAAGAAAAACACTCCTGAAAAATTAGAATTAAACAAGTATTGTAAACATTGCCGTAAGGTAACTAAGCATAAAGAAGTTAAAAAATAGGAGGCTAGTTAAATGATAAATGTTAATGACTTTAAAACGGGACAAACGATAAGTTACGATGGTAATTTATATCAAGTACTAGAGTTTCAACATGTTAAACCAGGTAAAGGTGCTGCTATTGTCAAAGCTAAACTTAAAAATTTAAGAACAGGTTCAATTGCAGAATATACTTTTAATGCTGGTATTAAAGTTCCAACTGCTCACGTCGAAAAACAAAAAATGCAATATTTATATGCTGACGGGGATACTTATAGTTTTATGAACATGGAAACTTACGAACAAGTTGAAATTAATAAGAGTCAAATAGAGAACGAAGTTAAATTCTTAAAAGAAGGCCTTGAGGTTATTATTATTTTCTTTGAAGGAGAAATGTTAGGAATTGAACTTCCTGAAAAGATAGACTTTAAGATTACAAAAACGGAACCTGGTGTTAAAGGTAATACCGCTACTAACGCTACAAAAGATGCCATTATCGAAACGGGAATGTTAGTTAGAGTACCTTTATTTATCGAAGAAGGGGAAGAAATTATTGTATCGACTAAAGATGGAAAATATGTATCTAGAAAATAGATACTTATTTTTTTATTTAAAGTGTCAAATGAACATCATTATATTTTTATTAAGGTTTAAAAAGTGTTATACTTATACTAACAGAGGTAGAATGAATGGAATATATTAAAAATTATTTAGAATATCTTCAAGTCGTTAAAAAATATAGTGATATGACTATTAAAGCTTATGAAGATGATTTAATTGAATATAATGAATTTTTAGGTAATATTTTTACAAGTGTTACTAAAGTTAATAGAGAAACGGTAAATAAATACTTGAAGTTTTTATATGAAAAAAAGATAAATAAAAATTCAGTTGGAAGAAAGTTAAGTAGTGTAAGGGGATTATATAACTATTTGGTAAGAGAAGAAATTGTTTCGGATAATTATTTTAATAGTGTCTCTAATCCACGTAAGGATTTATATCTACCTAAGTTTCTTAAAGATAGTGATTTAGATAAAATTTTTATGGTCTGTAATAGTGATGGTCCAATTGGTCAAAGAAATTCTTTGATAATTGAACTTTTATATGCAACTGGACTTCGAGTTAGTGAACTTGTTAATATTAAAATTAAAAATATTGATATGGATAACCGAATTATTAAGGTTTTAGGTAAAGGAAGTAAAGAGAGAATAGTCATATACAATAATCATACTAAATTAGCAATGAATAGGTACTTAAATGATGGTTATCATGAATTTAATAAAATTAATAGTGGTTATCTTATTTTAAATAAAAATGGTAATAAATTATCGGAAAGATATGTCCGTGTTATTATCGATAAATTAGTTCATCAAGCAGGTCTCAATATAAAAATAAGTCCACATACTTTGAGACATACTTTTGCTACTGATATGTTGGAAGAAGGAGCGGACCTTATGACTGTAAAAGAATTATTAGGTCATGAATCACTTAATACAACGAGTATTTATACCCATGTTACGAATGAGCAAATAAGAAAAACTTATAATATGGCACATCCTCGTGCTAAGAAATAAAAATGTATAATTAAAGGTATTTCTCATATTTTATATATGAAAGGGCGAGTGTTAGATGAAGAAAAAATGGATAATTTATTTATTATTAATTGTAGCACTTACAATTATATCTATACTAATAATTTTTATTGTGCTAAAAAATAATAGGGATAATAATGTTAATTTAGATGATACTTATATGTTAGATAAAAAAGAAGATACAAGTAGCGAGGATGTAAGTAAGATAAGTGAATCGCCCAAATATATTGATAATGTTATTATTGTAAATAAGTCTTATCCTCTTCCTCGTGATTTTGTTCCTGATAATTTGGTTTCGATAAATGAGAGAGTGCAAGTTACTAGTGAAACGTATGAAGCTTTTGAGTTACTTCAAAGTGATGCTATAGCGCTTGGACTTAATATTTATGCTTCAAGTGGATATAGATCATATGATATTCAAAATGATATCTATAATAATTATGTAAACTTAGATGGTCAAGAAATTGCGGATACTTATTCTGCTCGTGCTGGTTATTCAGAGCATCAGACTGGTCTTGCTATTGATTTAAATACGATTGATATGAGCTTTGATGGAACTGATGAGAGTGAATTTGTCAAAAATAATTGTTATAAATATGGTTTTGTTATTAGGTATCCTAAGGCAAAAGAAGATATTACTGGTTATATGTACGAACCATGGCATATTAGGTATGTTGGAAATGTTCTTGCGGAAAAACTTTATAATAATGGTGATTGGATTACGTTTGAAGAATATTTTAACATTGATAGTAAATATGAGTAAGAGAAAGGTTAATATTGTTTCCTTTCTTTTTTTGTTGTATAATTTAAGTAGAATAGTAGGGAGAGTTATATGAACAAGAAAGGTTTTACGTTAGTAGAGTTACTTGTGACAGTTGCTATTGTAGGTTTAGTAATAGGTTTTTCTACTTTTGGAATAATAAAAATTGTCGAAAATTCAAAGACACGTGCTAAAACTTTAAGTGAAAAAAATATTATGAGTGCAGCAAGAACATATTCAGGAGAAACAGATAGTAGTAACTGGAAAAGAAATGATACTTATCCGTATGAAGCATATTGTGTAACTGTTGGCGAGTTAATGAATAAAGGCCTATTAGATAAAAATGCTAACTTAACAGAAGGAATTACGAGAGATAGTATCATTATCGTAAATCGAGATAAAATAACGTATGCAATTGAAAATCAAGAAATAGTAAAAGAAACAGATGAAAGTGGTGGCTATGAATTATGTACAAATCAAGTAATAAATGCTAGTGATACGATTGAAAAAAGTCCTAAAGTAACAGGATATCAAAGTTATACTGATGAACTAAGATTATCTTTTGAAAGAGGAAAAGTAACAAATGATGGAAATGAAGTACCAGTAACTTACTCTTGTGCTTATGGTGAAGATTTAGCATCAGTAAACTTAAGTAGACAAGGAAGAGTAGAAGGTAACGAATGTATTATAAGTGGTTTAAAAAATAATAAATCATATGTTGTTATGGTATATATGAGTACAGAAAAAGGAAGTATTAAGAAAGCAGATGGAGGACTTGAATATAGTACATCAGACTTTAAAGATGTCAATGTAGTACCAAAAGGAAATACTGTAACAATAACATATAATGATACTAATGTAAGAGAAGGAAATCATTATTTTAAATCAACAATGGATGCTACGGTAGAAATTAATGTAGAAAAATGTACCTTAGATAAAAATATTTTTAAATGTGAAGAATCAGGAACGAAAATAGAAAAAGATACATGGTATAGAACTAATAGTAAAAGTATTAAATTAACATATTCTACAGATGAAAGTATCTATAAAGAAGGAGCAAATAAAGTAACAGTAACAGCAAGAATAACCGATCCAAGTAATAATTATCGAGAGAATAAGAAAGATTTTAATATAAATAAATATACGATAACCTTTAATAAGAATACAGCAGTAAAAATAGATGGAAAAACAAATAGTGAAGTTAAGAGAAGTTGTATTGATACTGGAGAAGGATGTAATATTACATCACCAAGTATCGAAGCAGGAAATGGAAGAAGTGTAGTTGGATGGAATACGAATAAAAATGCAAGTAATAGTACATGGAATGTTAATGAAGAAAAGAAGATAACAGGAAGTACAACATATTATGCTATAACAAAACAAAATGTTGTCTATATAAAATATAGTGTTAATGGAGGAAATATTGCAACTTCAAGTAATGCTGGAGGAACATGGTCAGTAAGTAATAACATTGTTTATCGTAATGGAAGTGAAGAAATAACGACAGTAGATTATGGTAGTAAGATGAGAAGTGATGGCTTAAATAATTATGACAATAGTACTAATTTGCACATTTCAAGAACAGGATATCATGGTGTATCAGGAAGTGAATGGGTATGTTTAAGTGGATGTACAACAAGTAATAAGACATTTAATCAAACAGTAGCATATAATGCAAGTGACTTTTGTGATGCTTCTAGTAGTGACTGCACCGTAACAGTTGGAGTAAATTGGGAACCAAATGTTTATACAATAAAATATAATAGTGGTGGAGGAACTGGTTCAATGCCTGAACAAACGTGTACGTATGATCAAACTTGTACAATAAAATCAAATGCATTTGCACGTAGTGGTTATAAATTTAATGGCTGGACCGATCCAGAAGGAAACACTACTTGGACTGGATGAAGTGGAAAGTGGGTATATATTAATGGCCAATACGGAATAGTAAATAATACTTTAACATTAACAGCAAATTGGATTTTAGATGAAGTACCAGTAAATGCAAAAAGATTTGCTTGTGAAGGCGACAAACGTTTAGCGGTTTATTATGTAACGACATGTTCGGGTGGAAAATGTAATTATAGTAGTAAAAATGGTTTAAATAATGGTTATAGTTTTGCACTTGATACAACTGGAACACCATCTTGGAGTGGATTAGTTGAAAATAGTCTTGTCAGTTCCGTTAAAGATGGACCAACTCTTTATCCTTCAAGTGGTAGTGGTAACTGTTCGAACAGTACTTGGTATGTAATGACTAGTAGTACTAAACTTAATTGTCGGGTAGGAGCAAATACAGGAACAACAAGTATTTTTCAATGGTCTTGTGGCACTCCAGTAAATGTATATAGAACAACAATGAGAATAGATAATTATAATAACTGGTTCTATAGTAGCACATGGGATTGCTTTCTATCAGGTGAATATTTGGTAGACTATAAACCTAATTGTGGTGGAAGTTCGTCAGGAGGTGGCTCGTCAAGCGGTTGTACAGTTGATGGACAAAGATATTCTTCTTCTACATGTAGATGTATTATGACTGTTGGTAAAGAATATCCGTATTATAAAACGTTTAAAACAGGGGACGTTTATAGTGAATATTGTTGTATGTATCCCGACTCGGAGCGCACGGGTGGTGGACCACATGATTTTTGGGAATGTATGTCTTTATAGTTAATTAAAGAAAGAGGATTTATTGAAATGAATAACGTAAAGAAAAGGGTACTTATATTGGCTTTAGTAATATTATCAATCATGATAATTGCTTTGATAATCTTTAGGATTACTTATCGTGATGATGAAAGTATCGTTAAGCTGGAAGAAAAAAATGTACTATATAATGAGTGGGAACAACTTAGACGTGAAGAATATAGGGACGGAGAATTATATTCGTTAATTGATTCATTTATCGCAACCTATATTATTATCGAAGAAGAAAATATGACTTTTTGTCAAACTTATGTCGATCCTGATGATGAAACGTTTGAACATATTGGCTCTGCTTGTAAAAGTTATAAATACGATATTAAAGACAACATGATTACTGTTAATAAAGATGGGGAAGAAGTTACTTATACATATGAATTAAGTAATAATGATATGAATCTAAAGCTTAGATCTGGTGACGATAATAATTATGTTATCGAAAGTTATGAAAGAAGTTTAGGATCAGAGGGTTAAATCCCTCTTTTTTCTTGCAAGTCCTTTTAAAATATAGTATACTTAAAAAGTAGGATGCGTGAGTTTATGTATTTAAAAGAACTTAGAACATATGGATTTAAATCTTTTGCTGATAAGACAGTTATCGAGTTTGGTAAAAATATAAATGGTGTCGTTGGACCTAATGGCAGTGGTAAATCAAATATTGTCGATGCTGTCAGATGGGTTCTCGGTGAACAATCGATGAAGGCTTTACGTGGAGAAGCATCTTCTGATGTTATTTTTTCGGGAAGTGAAAGTAGAAAACCACTTAATTCTTCTTCTGTAACGTTAGTATTTAATAATGAAGATAGAACTCTTCCTCTCGATTTCAATGAAGTATCTATTAAGAGAATGGCTTTTCGGACAGGAGAAAATGAATATTATATTAATAATGAAAAAGTAAGACTTAAAGATATAGCGGATTTACTTAGTGAATCAGGAACGGCGAAAGAAAGCTTTAATATTATTAGTCAAGGTAAAATAGATGAAATATTATCAAATAAACCGGAAGACCGAAGAATTGTTTTTGAAGAAGCTGCAGGGGTTCTTAAATATAAAAGAAGAAAAGAAGAAGCACTTCGTAAACTTGATAAAACTAATCAAAATTTAAATAGAGTAAATGATATTATTAGTGAACTATCTAATAATATTGCTCCTTTAGAAGAAGCTTCAATTAAAGCTAAGAATTATCTTGAATTAAAGAATAAATTATCTAATATTGAAGTATCGGTTATTGCTAAAACGATTTCTGATATAAATTTTGAATATCAAGAAAGTAAAAAGCGTATTGAAGAACTCGAAGATGAAATACTAACTATTTCAACTACTAGTAGTACTTACGATACCGATATTTTAAAATATAAAGATAAGTTAAAAAATATTAGAGAAGATATTAATAGTAAGCAAGGATTACTTATTGATTTAGCCAAAAAGGAAGAGAAAATAACTTCTGATATTAAACTATTTAGGGAGAGAAATAAATATCGTGATGATGAAGATAAAATAACTAATAACATCTTAAATTTAAAAGAAGAACTTTTAGAACTTAAAAATCATTTAGATACTCTTAATAATGATGTTTTAGTATGTGATAGAAAGATAGGAGTAATTGATAATAATATTCAGGCTCTTAAAGATAAAAATGATGATTTATTAAGAAAAAAGAATAATCTTAATAATGAAATTATCAAAAATAATCGTGAGATAGAAAATTATAAATACAAAAATGATTATTTAGAAAACTCTTTAAATAATAATTTATCTTTACCTAAACCAATTAAGATGATTTTGGATAATCCTAAATTTACTGGCGTTCATAATGTTATTTCAGCTCTTATTGAAAGTGATAGCAAATATAATTTAGCGATAAGTACAGCACTTGGACAAGCATCAAATTATCTTGTTGTCGATACGCCAAAAATAGCGAAAGACTTAATCTATTATTTAAAAAGTAATAATTTAGGAAGGGCAACTTTTTATCCTTTATCAGTAATAGAAGCAAGATATATTAGTACAGATATCTTAAATATGTTAAGTAGGGAAAGTGGATATATTGATGTTGCCTCTAATTTGGTTACATATGATGAAAAGTATACGGATATTATTGCTAACGTTTTAGGAAATGTTATCGTTGTCGATAATATTGATAATGCTAATCGAATAAGTGAAGTTATTAATAAAAAATATCGAATTGTAACACTTGATGGGCAAGTAGTTAATGTCGGAGGTTCTCTTACTGGTGGTGCAGCTTTAAAAGTAACTAGTCCACTTTCGATTAAGTATGAAATTGAAGAAAATAGCAAGATAATTAATTTGTTAGAAAGTAAAAATAAGAGTCTTTATACGGATATGCAAAATATTGATAAAGAAATTATGGATACTAATAGTGAATTATATGATAAACAAAATATGTATACGGTATCTTTAAGTACGAAAAATAATCTTCTTAGTGAAATTAAAATAAATAATGATAAATATTTAGATAAAGATAAAGAGTTAAGAGATCTTACGAATATTACAAATAATGTCAGTGAAGAAGATAATTTAATTAATGAACTTGGAAAAGTTAAAGAGGAAATAAGTAAAATAAATAAAGATTTATCTTTAGCAAAAGTATCTGAAGAAGAAGTGACTCTTTCCATTCAAGAATTAGAAGATACTTCTAAAAGTAATAATACTTATGTTGGTAAGAAAGAGAAAGAATTAAATAATTTAAATGTCAGTGTTGCTAAGATGGATGTTAAACTTGATAATTTATTAAATACGTTAACGAGTGACTATAATATGACTTACGATTTTGCGATTGAAAACTATAAGTTAGATATGGATATTGAGGAAGCAAGAAAAGAAGTAACATCGTTAAAAGATAAAATTAATCTTATCGGTAACGTTAATTTAGATGCTCCTCAAGACTATGAAAAAGCTAAAGAGAGATATGACTTTTTAAATAAACAAAAGGATGATTTAGTGGAAGCTGAAAATACTTTATATGATATTATTAAAGAAATGGATAGTATTATGAAAAGTAAATTTATAGAAACTTTTAAACAAATTCAGGTAGAGTTTAAAAATGTTTATCGTGATTTATTTAAAGGTGGAAAAGCGGAACTTAGTCTTACTGATCCTGATAATCTTTTAGAGACAGGAATTGATATTAAAGCAGAGCCTCCCGGTAAAAAACTTCAGAATATTAGTTTATTATCTGGTGGTGAAAAAACCTTTACCGCGATATCGCTTCTTTTTGCTATTTTAAATATTAGACCAGTACCATTTTGTCTTTTTGATGAAGTAGAGGCCGCTCTTGATGATGCTAATGTCGAAGCTTTTGGTAAATATTTAGATAGGTATCGTGATAATACACAGTTTATTATTATTACGCATAAAAAGAAGACCATGGAATATGCTGATATATTGTATGGGGTAACGATGGAAGAATCTGGAGTAAGTAAGATTGTTTCAGTTAAATTAGAAGATATTAAAAAATAAATAAATATGATAAAATAATGAAAGAGGTGCTATAATGAACGAAAAACAAAATAAAAAAATTACGAGCCGTGATGTCGATTTTGCTAAATGGTATACAGATGTTGTTATGGCGGCGAGACTTGCTAGTTATTCGAATACTAAAGGGTGTATGGTAATTGAGCCTAATGGTTATGCTATTTGGGAAAAAATCCAAAGTGTCTTAGATAATAAATTTAAGATGACTGGTCATCAAAATGTTTATATGCCTCTTCTTATTCCTGAAAATTTACTACGTAAAGAAGGAGAGTTAGTTGAAGGATTTGCTCCTGAAGTTGCTTGGGTAAGTGAAGGTGGAAGTAAAAAATTAGAAGAAAGACTTTGCATAAGACCAA
>CANRJI010000011.1 GCA_947630885.1 uncultured Bacilli bacterium | reverse complement strand
TTGGAAATATGGTAGTAGTAAAAACAAAATTTATAAAAAAATATAAAGAAAAATTTTTAATATTGAATAAAGAAATGTGTTATGATATACTATTAAAAACATCAGAAGAAACAAACAATATAAAAGTTGATTATCTTCGCATTCTCGGTTTCACTAGTGCTGGAAGAAATTATTTAGGACAAATAAAAAAGAACATCGAAATCCCAATTATAACATCATATCAAAAGGGATTATCTAATGTTCTCGATAAAGAATTACAAATAACAAAAATATATTCATTAATTACAGGCACCGATATATTAGCTAGAGAATACCAAAAGAAGCCAATAATTAAGGAATAAGTTAATAACTAAAGTTGAGATGCAAATAGTCCACCAGAAACAAGAACAATAACCAAAAGTATTACCAGTATAATTAACAAACAAAAATATGAACGAGCAAAGTTTTTAAGATTTTTATTTCTTGTTCCTCCAAAAGAAAATACCAAAAGAAGAATAAAACCTACTAAAGGAATTGAAAATAAAATTTCATATCCAAAGTATCCCCACATACTAATTGGTCTATACTCTTCAGGAATATTGTCTTCTCTAACATTTTTGGTCGTTACAACTGTGTTATTTTTATTAACTGCTACACCACAGTTTACACAGATATCAGCATTAACATCTATTTCTTTTCCACAGTTTGAACAAAATTTTTTACCATTATTCATAAAAAATCACTTCTCGTAAAATATTAAATATTTTACATACTCCTTTCTATCAAAATTATATCATAAAAAAGAAAAAAGAATTAATCAAATATTTTGATTTCAAATAATATTTCTACATATACATCATATTTTTAATCTTTATTTTGGTTTACATTAATTTTTTTGTTTCAAATTATCTTATTATTTTTCACTACTTCCAATATATATTTCTAATTAATATATCATATATAAATATAATTAAAAAGTACCAATTAAATAAAATGTTTAATTAGTATTTTTTTAATATCATCATTTTCAAATTTATCAATAATCTTTTTCTTTTCATCCTCAGTACTTGCTTTAAGAAGAACACCTATCAAAGAAAGTTTATTATTAATATTTCCCTTCTTATATTTTTGATAACAATCTTCAACATCAACATAAATAATACCATCATCATGACTATCAATATGTTTGGTAGAAAAAATATAACCCTTAAATCTATTTTCTTTTACATTATCGTATATATTGAGAACAATATTTCCTTTAACAATTTTATATTGCATATAGACATATTCTTTTTCTTTAAGATTATATTCAAAAACTTCATTGACAAATTCATTTAGTAATCCTAAGTTCATTAGTTCAATAAGTGCTTGTCTAAACATTTCATCATTCATAACTATCACCACCCTAAAACTAACATATAATTAAAAAGAAAGTCAATAACAAAAAGAAAAAGTAACCAAATAGGTTACAAAATCTATGTCAATATCTGTAAATTATCCTTTTTGACAATGAGGACAATAATAAGTACCTCTTCCGCCCACTCTATTCTTTATAATTTTCTCCTTGCATTCAGGACAGTTACCCTTATCTTTCCCATGAACGAGAAGTTCTTCTTGAAAAAGACCGTGAACTCCATCGACCGAACTGTATGTTCTAATCGTTGTACCACCCTTTTTTATAGCCCTTTCCAGTACTTCTTTCGTATATTTAATAATAAGCTCGCACTCTTTATCAGTAATTAACTGTGCCTCTTTAAGAGGATTAATCTTACATAAGAATAAAATTTCATCAGCATAAATATTTCCAATACCAACAATAATACTCTGATCTAACAAAACAGACTTAATAGGAAGTTTTTTCTTTGCATATTTTTCTCTTAAATAACCACTAGTTAAATTTTTATCCCATGGCTCTAGTCCCAAATCTTTAAGTGGACCAATACTATTAATATCTTCCTTCTTTATAAGATACATTTTACCAAACTTTCTTGTATCGTGATAACGAAGTTCTTCCCCATCGTCCAAATCAAAAATAATATGTTCATGTTTAAGTATCTCATCATCTTTTGTCTTAAAGAAATACTTCCCTTCCATTCGAAGGTGTGAAAGAAGATAATAATCATTTAAATCAAATAGTAAAAATTTTCCTCGTCTCTTAACATCATTAATTGTTTGATTTTTAATTTGTAATAAAAATTCTTCTTTATCAGGATAAGCAATAATATTATCATATAAAATATTAACATCAACAATTTTCTTTTTAGCAAGTCTTAACTTTAAACTTTCCTTAACCGTTTCCACTTCTGGTAATTCTGGCATATCATATCACCTACTTTGCTTCGTACCAATTTTTACCAAACTCAATATGAACATCGAGTGGTACCGATAAAGTAATTACATTAGTCATTGCTTTATAGACAATATCTTTAACTTTATCAATTTCATCATTGTAGACATTAAAGATAAGTTCGTCGTGAACTTGTAAGAGCATCTTACTTCTAATCTTATTTTCTCTAAATAAATTATCAATATCAATCATGGCCTTTTTCAAAATATCGGAAGCTGATCCTTGAATAGGAGTATTAAGAGCCATTCTTTCACCCATTGCCTTAACATTGAAGTTAGAGCTACTAAGTTCACTAATTACCCTCTTTCGATTCATAATTGTCTTAACATATCCCTTTTTTCGAGCTTCTTCAATTTCCTTATTCATATAATCTTTAACACCAGGGTACGTATCAAAATACTTATTAATAAATTCTTTCGCTGATTTTACCGGAATACCCAAATCTTCTGAAAGACCAAAACTGCTAATACCATACAGAATACCAAAGTTAACAGCCTTTGCCTGTCTTCGCATATTTTGTGTAACACCCTCTTCTGGTACATCAAATATATCCATCGCCGTCTTTGTATGAATATCTTCATTATTAATAAAGGCATTAATTAAATCACTTACTCCAGATAGATGAGCAAAAACTCGAAGTTCAATTTGTGAATAATCAGAAGACATAATAACACTATCTTTCAAGGGAACAAAAGCCTTTCTAATTAAACGACCATATTCACTACGCATTGGAATATTTTGTAAATTTGGTTCAATTGAAGAAAGCCTTCCCGTTCTCGTTAATGTTTGTGTATAAATCGTATGAATTTTTCCATCTTCTCTAATACTATTTATAATACCATCAATATAAGTTGAATATAGTTTAGCAAGTGCTCGGTATTCCAAAATTTTATTCACAATCGGATAACTTGATAACTTCTTTAACACATCGACATCTGTCGCATATCCCACTTTTGTTTTCTTTGAAGGAGGAAGTTTAAGTTTATCAAAGAGAATTTCTCCTAACTGTTTTGGCGAATTAATATTAAATTCACATCCTGCATAGTTATAAATATCTTTAGTAATAAGTTCCAATTTAATTTTAATTTCTTCGCCCATCTCTTCAAGGACATCACGTTTAACCGTTATTCCTTCACTCTCCATACCCGCAAGAATTTTAGCAAGAGGCATTTCAATATCATTAAATAAAGTTATTGTCTCCTCTTTTACCATTTCATCATAAAATTTTTCTTTCGTTTCATAAATAAATTTAGCCTTAAGAATTGCCCTTTTAGCTTGCTCTTCCAAACTAATTTCTTCCTTTTTATTGTATTCGGTAATATTATAAGAAAGTTTATTAGCAAGAAAACAAATATCATCTTTAACATCATAGTTAAGTAAATAAGCACTAATCATCGTATCAAAATTAACATTCCTAATATTGATACCATATCTCTTAAATACCACTAAAACCTTTTTTAAATCGTAAGTATATTTAATCGTATCATTATCTAGTAAATTAAATTTATCACCAAAAACATCAAAAGGAATGTAACAAGAAAGTTTACTATTATATAAAGAAATACCTAGTATTTGAGCATCATGATAGTTTTCATTTGTCGTATCTAGGAAAAAAGCCGTTTCTTCATCTAAGACAATTTTACTAAGATCTTCTACTATTTCAAAATTATCAGTATTAACTTCTTCCTTTTCTGGTAAGTCAATTTTCTTAAGTAACGATAAAAAGCCCAAATCATTAAATAGTCTAACTAATTCTGCCTTATTTTCCTTTTTATATAGTAAATCGTCAAAAGAAATATTAAGAGGTACACTTCGGTATATCGTTACCAAATCTTTACTATAATAAGCGTCTTCTTTTCCTTCTTCTAGTTTAACCTTCGTAGCTCCCGTTATTTTATCAATGTTACTATATATATCATCAATACTTCCATATTCTGCGACTAATTTAATAGCCCCCTTTTCGCCAATTCCTTTTACCCCAGGAATATTGTCGGAAGCGTCTCCCATTAAAGCCTTTAAATCAATCATCTTAATTGGCTCAAAACCATAAGTATCAAAGAAAGTTTTCTTATCCATCATAATATGATCTTTCGTCTTAAGAAGTTTAACCGTTGTCTCATCGCTGATAAGTTGAAGTAAATCCTTATCACTACTAACAATCAAAGCTTCAAAGTTAGGGTCGTTTTCACACCAAGAAGAAATAGTTCCAATAATATCATCAGCTTCATACCCTTCACATTCAAGATAAGTAATTCCCATTGCATTTAATATTTCTCTAGCAACAGGCATTTGTTTAATTAAATCATCTGGGGTTGCACTTCTTCCTTCTTTATAAAAATCATATTTTTCTTTTCGAAAATTTTTACCAATATCAAAAGCCACGGCAATATAACTAGGATTTTCTTCATTAATAATTTTATTTATCATATTAATAAAACCATATAAAGCATTTGTAGGAAAGCCCTTTGAATTGCGCATAATATTTCCTGTATAAGCAGTCGCATAATAACTACGAAAGAGTAAATTATTTCCATCGACAAGAACTATTTTTTCCATAATATCACCAATAACTTTCTATAATAATTTTATCAAAAAAATAGCATAAAATAAAGGCTTTTTCTTTTTTTTCTCTGCATTATCGCTTCGCTCGCTTTTCAAAAGTAATCTTTTGAAAAGAAGGCCATTATCAATAATAGAAATAAAAAATTATTTTCCAAAATATTTCCCGGGAAATAATTTTTATATAATTATTGTCCGCATCTACCACCTAGTAACACATAATAATCAGTAATATCTTTATCTAAATCATTAGCATTATCATATTCATCAAAAGGTACAACTTCTTTACCAGTAACATCAATAATTTTTTGTTCTTCTCCAGTTGAATATTTAATATCGTAATCAAACTTTTCGTTACTATCAGGCAAATAACAAGAAAACATTATATTCTGAGATATTGGTTTAGTTTTAAAATAATCAACTGATGTTACGATAAATAAAACAAAAAATATAATAATTATCGAAGAAAAAACAGTTGTTACAATTGACAGACCAACAATAATTCTTGAAAACCTTTCCGTACTAGTAACTTTATCAATAATTTTCATCTCTAGTGAATTACCAGTTAATTCATCGAGGCTAATCTTAAAAATTTTAGCTAATTTTTTAGCCTGTTCAATATTAGGATTGGTTTCCCCAAGTTCCCACTTAGAAATAGTTTGTCTTGATACATCAAGTTTTTCTGCCAATTCTTCTTGAGATAGATTTTCCTTTTTTCTAAGTTCAAAAATTTTATTACCAAATTCCATTTACTTTCCTCCTTTCTTAATTATTATATCTAATTACAAAAAAGTCATCTAGCAATTATCATAGGAAATAACGCTCGTTTTCTTAACAAAAAATTATTTCCCGGGAAATATTTTGGGAAATAATTTTAAAATAAAGTTAACTGACTAGTTTCTGGCATACCATCAAAGATACCCATTACTTTCATTTTATCAATTAAGGTTTGCGATACTTTACATCTCGTTTGAAAGTCTTCAATACTGATAAATGGAGCTTTTTGGGCTTCTATTTCAATATTATTGGCAACTACCTCTCCTAAACCATCAATTGAACTAAATGGTGGAATAATCGTTTTATCATCTTCGACCGTAAATATCTTTCCTTTACTTTTATATAAATCAAAGTTAGTTACTTTAATACCTCTCGCGGCCATTTCTAAAGCAACATTTAAGCATTCAGAAATACCAGCTTCTTTATTTGATGCTTCAAATCCCTTATTTTTAATTTCCGTAAGAGCATTTTTTATAGCATCATAACCTTTAATCATCGATTCAATATCAAAGTCAGTTGCTTTTGTCGAAAACCATGAAGCATAGAAGTAAGCAGGCATATGAACCTTATACCAAGCAATACGAAAGGCGCTAATAACATATGCCGCTGCATGAGCTTTAGGAAACATATACTTTATTTTTGCACAACTATCAATAAACCATTCTTCGATGCCTGCTTCCTGCATCGTTTTTTTATGTTCTGCCCAAGTATCAGGATCTTTTGAAGCTTTTCCTTTACGAACAAATTCCATAATTTTGAAAGCTTTAATTGGTTGTAATCCTTTATACATTAAATATACCATTATATCGTCACGACAACCAATAACTTCTTTAAAAGGAACAACATTATTAATAATCAAATCACGAGCATTACCAACCCAAACATCAGTACCATGTGATAGACCCGATATTTTAATAAGTTCGGCAAAAGTAGTGGGTTTTGTTTCCGCTACCATGCTAATTGTAAATGGCGTTCCAAATTCAGGAATACCAAGAGTTCCTGTTTCACACATAATTTGCTCGTTAGTGACACCAAGCGCCTTAGTAGTCGTAAAAATACTCATTGTTTCTTTGTCGTCGAGTGGAACTTTTAATATATCCGTTCCCGTTAAATCTTGTATCATACGTAGTTGTGTTGGATCAGAATGGCCTAAAATATCAAGTTTTAATAAATCCTGTTCGATTGAGTGATAATCAAAATGTGTTGTTCTCCAAGCACTAGTAGGATCATCTGCAGGATACTGAAAAGGTGTAAAATTAGATACATCCATATAATCGGGAACAACGACAATACCACCAGGATGCTGGCCTGTCGTTCTCTTAACACCTGTACACCCCATTGCCAATCTTTCGATTTCACAGGCTCTTTTATTCGTAATACCCTTATCTTCAAAATAACCTTTAACAAAACCAAAAGCCGTTTTTTCTGCAACAGTACCAATTGTTCCAGCACGATATACATTATCGACACCAAATAAGACTTTTGTGTATTCATGAGCGGATGCTTGATTCAAATCTGAAAAGTTAAGGTCAATATCAGGAACTTTATCAGCATTAAATCCTAAGAAAGTCGCAAATGGCATATCTTGACCATCTTTATACATAAGTTCTCCGCATTTAGGACATTTTTTATCAGGTAAATCAAATCCACTTGAATAAGTAGCACCAAGCTCATTACCTTCATCATCTAAAAAGATACTATTTTGACATTTTAAGCATCGGTAGTGAGCTGGTAATGGATTAACTTCGGTAATTCCCATCATCGTAGCAACAAAAGACGAACCAACTGATCCTCTTGATCCAACAAGGAATCCTTCATCGTTAGAGTGTTTAACTAATCTCTGGGCAATAAGGTAAATTGAGTCAAAACCTCCACCAATAATACCTCCGAGTTCTTTTTTAATTTTTTTCTCTAAACTTTTATCGTTAATTCCCCCATCTTCTTCCTTCCAATGCTTCGTTACATAATCTCGAACAAGAATTTTAACTTCATCAAATCCTTTTAAGAGTGTATCATGTAAATTATCAAATATTTCTTTTTCTAATTCTTGAGGAGTAATATCTGGTTTTCCCTCTTCTATCTTTTCTTTCCAGCAACGATAGACAATATCGCCATATAATTCTTTAGCAATTCTCTCTTCAATATTGTGAGGAAGAGGATTTCCATACCAACTAGCTGCCTTTTCATAAACAAGATCCGTCACAACTCTTGGACAATCTAAATATGACTTTCCATCATCACTTTTAATTCTTGGCGAAAAAGGAATACCACCAGTATCGACAATAACCTCAAGTTCATCGACCATATCTAAGACTTTATTCGTATTTTCTACGACAATTTCATAAGCCAAATTTTTTCCAAGAAAAGTAAAATCATCTAACATTTCTCTCGTTGTTCTAAAATGCTGTGATGGAATATTTTTAATATCACTTTTAGCAAGAGGATGCCTTCCACCACCAGGAACTTTTTGATTGACAATAATTTCACGATATATTTTATCTTCTCTCGTAAAATGATGAACATCACCAGTAGCAACAATAATTTTTCCAGCTTCCTTTGTAGCATTAACAATTTTCTTAATATGTGCTTTAACTTCCTCTTCATTTTTAAAGTCACTTGTTTGAATTAGATGACCATAAACTTCAGGAGGCTGTACTTCAACATAATCATAAAAGTTAATAATGTTAGTAAGTTCTTCTCCCTCTTTACTGCTAGCAAGTTTAAATACTTCACTTTCGTAGCAGCCACTTCCAATTAAAATACCTTCTCTGAGTTCTTCTAACTTACTACGTAAAATTCTTGGCGTTTTATATAAATATGTCGTATTAGCAAGAGAGATAATTTTAAATAGATTTTTTAATCCCTCTTGATTAACCGCAATTGCATTAAAATGATATGTTCTACCAAACTTATATATTTCATCTTTAGCAATAAGTTTATTTAAATCATTAATCGTATTAAAGTTTTGTGCCGATAATTTTTGTAACATCTTATAAAAGACCGCTGCGGTACCTTCTGCATCATAATCAGCACGATGGTGTGCATCTTCATCCCAAGGAACATTATATCTTTTAACTAATGCTGATAGACTATGTCTCGAATAACCTTGATCAAGGGTTCTCGATAATTCCAAAGTATCGATGACTGTATTTGAAAAAACACCTAAATTATACTTTTTCATAGCCATTGCTACAAAAGAAATATCAAACTTAGCATTGTGGGCAACCATTGGTAAATCGCCTGTCCACTCTAAAAATCTTTTTGTTACCTCTTCCTCATTATCTTTACCCTTTACCATTTCATCAGTAATACAAGTAAGTTCCATAATTTTATCAGGAATATGTCTTCCTGGATTAATAAGTTCGTCAAAGCGATCAATTACTTCTCCACCTTTAATTTTAACAGCACCAATTTCAATCATTGAGTCGCCACCGCCAGCATTAAATCCTGTCGTTTCTGTATCAAATACCACATAAGTAGAATCCATAAGCGATAAATCGCTAGGTCTTACCACAATATCTACCGTATCATCAACTAATGTAAGTTCCGTACCATATAAGCCTTTAAAATGTTTACTTTTATCTTCAATCTTCTTATTGTATGAAGATATAATTCCATAGGCAATAGGAAACGCCTGACAACCATTATGATCAGTAATAGCAACTCCTCTATACCCCATATCAATAGCCTTACTAACAAGTTCACAAGTATGTTTTCCTAAGTCAACTCTTGTTATACCATCCATTTGACTCATCATCGTATGAGCATGTAGTTCGACCCTCTTAACTTCTTCATTATCTTCAATCTTTTCCGTAACAGGACTATCAATCTTTTTAATATCTTTATATCTAGTTATAAAAGTAAGTTCATTAGCATATTTATCCATTTGCACTTTACCATAAAAATTATACCAAGAACCTTCTTTTAATAAATCCTTAATTCTAACATATTCTTCATTATCTTTTGTAAATAATTTAACATAAATACTATCATTATTATCTGTAACTTTAAGAGTAATAATTTTATATCCGCTCTTAGCTTCAAACATATCGATACCAAAAACCATACCCTCAATCGTTACATTATCTACTTCAAACATAATATCACTAATCGGAGTAACTGTCGTATCCTTTTTAGGTCGATAGTATTTTTTATCTTCCCCTTTAGTTTCATTAACTACTTTTTTCTCTTTAACTGAAGGCATTTCCACTATCTTATCTTTTTCAATTTCTTCCAAGACAGCATTTTCCTTTTCTTCCATTAGAACAATCTCAATTTTAATATTAAATCCATATCTATTAAGCATCTTTTCCAAATAATCTTTTTTCTCAATCATATATGAATATTCGGCCTTATTAAATACTTCAAAAATAAATTTATCATCTTTTTGTACTAAATCTCTACCATTAAAAGCTTTATATTTAACACTATCTTCTCCAAGACTAAAAATTAATTTAGCAAAGTAATCATTTAAGTATGTAAAGTCATCACTACTAGTTTTAATAACAACTTCAATTTCTTCAATTGTTTTAAATGTTTCTTTTATTTTATTAAGTAATTCATTATATATATGTACAGGTAAAACTTTATCATTATTTATAATAAATTCCCATAAGTTATTTTTATCATAAACAACGATTTTTTCAATACTAGCCTTTTCAAAAAATTCATCACTCATTCCTATTTGTTCTAGTAATTTTTTCATTTTATCCTGCATCTTTACCACCTAAACTTCCTATACACTATTCTATCAAAAAACCCTAAATATTTAAATATTTTTACAGCATTTTTACAACTTTTTTCTCATCGTATATTTTTCTAAAAATATCATAAAAATATCAACCAAAACTGTTGATAGAAGAAAACCAAAATAAATTTATAGACAGTTCCTGTTGATACACAAAAAAAACACTCATTTATTACGAGTGATTTTTCTTTTTCTCTAAAAATTCCTTTATTCCATTCGCCGAAAGAGTAGCACATTTTATTCTCGATGGTTGTTTTGAAGTATCATCAAATACCATAAGTTCTCTTAATTTACTAGCATCATATTCTTCTTCATTAATCATTTTAAGATAATTATCAATAATACCAATGCCATCTTCAACTTTTTTACCCACTAGAAGATTAATCAAAATATTAGTAGATGATATACTAATTACACAAGCTTCTCCCTCAAAAGTAATATCTTCGATAATACCATTATTTACTTTTAAATAAATATCCAAGTTATCAATACAACTTACATTTCTCGTATTAATCTTAATATATTCGTCTCCACTTACCATTTTTTTATCAGGGTTTTGATAATTATCAAGAATAATACTTCTTTTCATATCTTTATCCATTATAATATTTCCTTCCAAATGTTACTACTATTCTTAAGTACATTAATAAGTAAATCAATTTCTTCTTTTGTATTATAAAAACTCAAGCTAATTCTTACTGTATTACTAATATTAAATACATTATCTATCATTTTAGCACAGTGATTACCCGCTCTAACACAAATATTATACTTATCGAGATACACTGCCGTATCTTGGGCAAAAACACCTTTTATATTAAAAGCAACAATATTTCCCTTATTTTCTTTATTATAAATTTCAATAAAATCTAAGTCACTAAGTTTACTAATTAAGTATTTCTTTAATTCTTCTTCATATTCACTAATTTTATCTATTCCAATACTTTCAATATAAGAAATAGCCTCCCCTAAACCAATAACGCCTTCAATATTTGGTGTTCCACCTTCCAATCGTGTTGGAATCTCTCTAAGTTCAACATATCCATCTTTCGTAAAAATAGCATTCATTCCTCCACCATAATTACTTGGCTTCATCTTATCTAGTAAATCAAACTTTCCATATAGAACCCCAATTCCTGTTGGGCCATACATTTTATGTCCTGAGAAAGCCATAAAGTCGATATCCCAATCTTGAACATTTATTCTTTTGTGGGCAATACTTTGTGCAGCATCAACAACTAAAAGAATATTATTTTCATGACAAACTTTAGCAATATCTTTAATAGGCCTTTCATCACCAATAACATTAGTAACGTGGGCAAGTGATACAACTTTTGTCTTATCCGTAATTGCTTTTCTGACGTTTTGTACTGTCACCTCATGATTATCATCTAAATCAATATATTTAACCTTAATTCCCATCTCTTTTTGTAAGATAAACCATGGAACAATGTTTGAAGCATGTTCACTTAAAGTTATTAATACCTCATCGCCCTCTTTTAGATAGTCTTTAAAAAAGCCAAAGACAATCATATTCATACCATTAGTCGTTCCACTCGTAAAAACAATCTCTGAAGTTTCCTTTGCACCAATAAAATTCTTAACTTTCTCTCTTGTCTTTTCATATAAATTATCGACAATAGCACTAATTTTATAGTCTCCCCTATGAGCATTAGCACTGTACTGGTCATAGTATTTAATAATAGCGTCTCGTACACACTTTGGCTTTAAAGTTGTTGCTCCATTATCAAAATAGACTAAATTATTATCTAAAATTTTAAAGTCTTCTCTCTTCATTTATTCACCTCCAATACCATCAAGTATTTTAAGTATTTTCTCTCTTGTCTCCATATTAGTATTAATATTTGAAAGAATCATTCCCTTAATAATCAAATTAACCGAATCTTTATAGGCAATTCCTCTCGACATCAAATAAAATAAATCATCATCACTAATACTTCCAATCGTTGAAGAATGTGTAGCAACAGTACTATTTTCTCCAATAAACATATTAGGATTAATTCTATTATCTGAGTCTCCTAAAGTAATAATTCTCGTCTGTTGATTTAAAGTGCAATCTTTAATACCATTTTCCACAAAACTGTTGATATCAAAAAAATTACTACTATTTTCTCTTGCTATCACTTTGTTAAAAACATCACTCGTTGTCTGCTTAGCCAAATGATAAATATTAACATTATAGTCTTCAATACCATTACTTATACTCGAAAAATTATATTTAATATTTGCTTTTTCTTCTCTTAAATTAATTGTAATTTTTGCTTTTGTATTACCATTACAATAAAATTTACTTAAAATTAGCGATGCTTTTTTATCAAGATTATAATTAATATTTATATCTAATTTTTCATTTTCTGAATATTCAAAAAGATTAATACAAACATTACTATCGATATTAATATTAATACTTACATTATCAGAATCAATATACTCAATATAACAGTCTCCATTTTTCATAAAACGAATACTACTTTCATTAATCAAAACATCATCACAATCAAAAGGAATAATTCTATTATTAACTACTTTTATTTTATTCATAATTATCCTCATTAATTATATCATTTTTCCCATTTTTATAATTACTATAACCATTTTTTTCAATATCTAAAGCAAGACTAGCGTCTCCCGTCTTAACAATCGTTCCATTATCGATAATATGAATATACTGTGGTTTTAAATATTCTAAAATTTTAGGATGATGTGTAATAATAAGAATTGCGGTTTCAGGGTTTTCTTCTTTATATTTAGCAATATTTTCACTGGCAATTTTAAGACTATCGACATCTAATCCTGAATCAAGTTCATCTAAAATAATAAATTTAGGTTTCAAAAGTTTAATTTGTAAAACTTCGTTTTTCTTCTTTTCTCCACCAGAAAATCCAACATTTAAACTTCTATGAATTAAGTCTTTATCCATTGATAGTTCTTCGACACCCTTTTCGCAACGTAAAATAAAATCATATAAGCCAATTCTTTTTTGTTCTTTAGCGGATATCGCCGTTCTTAAAAAGTCTTGATTAGATACCCCATCAATTTCCATTGGATATTGCATTGCTAGAAAAATACCTTTTTTTGCCCTTTCATCTGTTGTTAAAGGTAATAAATTATCTCCATCAAAAGTAATTGTTCCACCAGTAATTTTATAGTTATCATCTCCCATAATAACTCTTGATAAAGTACTTTTTCCTACACCATTAGGACCCATAATGGCATGAATTTCTCCATCATTTATAATTAAATTAAAGTCTTTTAGAATTTTCTTTCCTGTAACTGAAACTTCCAAATTATTAATCTTTAACATATAAATCCCTCATTCCTCTATCATTATAGCACGTTTCCTACCTTTTGAAAATAAAAAGATACAAGCCTTTACTTGTATCAATTATAAATTTTCTTCATTTAAAGTATTTGCCTTTTTATATTCCTTAGCAAGTTCATCTAAAGCTTCAATTAACTTATCAGAGTCATCCCAAGTCTTAAGTTTAACTCCTGAAGCATACTTGTGACCACCGCCACCAAAATTAGTAGCAAGTTCATTGACATAAGGACCAACTGATCTAATATTTGCCCTAATTAATCCCGTTTTAATGTCTTCTGACAAGAAAACCCAAACAATAATTTCATTGACAAATTTTAAATCATTAATCATATTTCCCGCGGCAGCACTATCGACTCCATATTCTCGCATTGTCTTATCTGTAATTTTAATATAAGCAACACCATTTTCTGTCAAAACTAAATTTTGATAAATATATCCTTGAAATCTAACTTCTGCGAAAGGCCTATGATATAAATTTTTATATAGTGAAGTAAAATCAATATCTGTTTCTTCAAGTAGTCTATTAACTAAGGCAAAAGTTTTTTGTGAAGTATAATCATGTAAAAATCTATCTGTATCTCCAACAATTCCTAAATATAATTTTTCCGCACAAGCCTTCGTTATCGTAATTTTATTATAAAAAGCAAATTCTAATATTATTTGACTTGTACTAGAAGCATTATCATCAATATATTCAATATTTCCATATTTTTCAATAAATGGATGATGGTCAATTTTAATAACTGATTCAAAATTACTTATATTAGCACCATCAATTCTTTTAATATCAGGTGTATCTAAAACAATACATAAAGCCTTATTGGTATTTACTTCATCTATTTTTTCATTATTCCCAAAAAATTTAAATCTACTCGCCGGATTACCAACTGCATAAACTACTTTATCAGAAAATAAATTTAGAATCATATCTTTTAAAGCAAATTGTGCCCCTAAAGCATCAGGATCCGCTCCAATATGTCTTGCAATAACAATCGTCTTATATTTTTTTATTTCTTTAAAAATTTGTTTGTACGTATTATTCATATTACCCTTGTAACACTAGAGAATAAGTATCTTTAGCAATCATTAGTTCCTCATTCGTAGGAATAATATAAACAGGAATAGTTGAATCATCAGTTGTAATCTTTTGTTCTATTCCTCTAACATTATTATCTTCTTCAGATATTTTAATACCGAGGACAGCAAGTTTATCAAGAATTTGTTTTCTTGTATTAATTGAATTTTCTCCTACTCCAGCTGTAAGGACAATTGCATCGCATCCACCTAAAAGAACATAATATTTAGCAATATATTCGACAATTCTCTTGACATACATTTCTTGAGCTAAAATACATCTTTCATTTCCACTCTTAATTCCATCTTCAATGTCTCTTGAATCACTGCTAACACCACTAATTCCTAAAAGACCACTTTGTTTATTCAAAACAGTATCCATCTCTTTTGGAGACATTCCTGTCTTTTCCATAACATAAGTAACGACAGTAGCATCCATATCTCCACATCTCGAGCCCATAATTAATCCGGCATTAGGAGTAAGTCCCATTGAAGTATCGATACATTTACCATCTTTTACAGCACTGATACTAGCACCATTACCAATATGACAAGTAATAAGCTTTGTATCCGTTCTTCCTAAAATTTCATTCATTCTTTGTGATACAAACTTATGACTTGTACCATGAGCACCATATTTTCTTACACCATAATCTTTATACCAAGCATAAGGAACAGCATACATATATTCTGTTGGAGCCATAGTTTGATGAAAAGCTGTATCAAAAACTACTGTTTGAAGAGCATTAGGCATAACTGCTTTCGCAGCATTAATACCAACAATTGCTGGAGGATTATGAAGTGGAGCCAAACTAGATAACTCATCTATTTTAGCGATAACTTCTGGTGTAGCAACTTCTGTTTTATCAAAATATGCGCCACCTTGAACTATTCTATGACCGACACCTTTAATTTCATCTAGACTTTCAACAATTTTATTATCCATAAGTTCTTTAATTAGAGTTTCAAAAGCAACTTTATGGTCAGGAAGATCCATTTCTTTTTTCGTCTTCTCTCCATTTAGTTTAATTGTATAAAAACTATTTCCAATACCTATTCTTTCAAATACACCACTTATAAGTACCCTTTCACTAGGCATTTCAAATCCTGTAAATTTAAGTGATGAACTACCAGCATTAACTGCTAATATAATCATTATAACACCTCTTTCTTCTAATATTATAGCAGATAACCACTTATTTAGAAAGCAAAAATTAACATAAAAAGAAAAATCCCATACCGATTTTTCTTTTCTTAAAATATTATTCCATCTCATTCATTAGAACCGGAAGAATTTGTTGCTTGCGGGAAACAATTCCCTTAAGGAAATGACCTTGCTCGATATCCTGTATTCCAAAAGCTGATTCCAAAACTTCTTTTGCTCTATCACTAAATAAAATATATGTTCCATTTTCTAGAATGTTTGTAATAAATAAGCAGACAAAGAAGTAATTATTACTTTCCGCTACGGTATTTAATAAAGCAATATATTCCTCTTGTTCTTTCATAATTTCTTTAATATCAAGCGTAATAATTTGTCCTAGTCCTATCTTATTATTATTAATCGTATAATTTTTATAATCTTTATAAAGAATTTGCTCTTTCGTCATACCCTTTAATGAAGAACCAGCTTTAATCATATCATAACCATATTTTTCATAATTAACTTTAGCAATTTTACTTAAATATTTAACCGCTTCTCTATCATATTTAGTAGTTGTAGGAGAAGTTAAAATTAACGTATCTGATAAAATTCCTGAAAGCATAAGTCCCGCTATATTTTTTGTAATAGCTACTCTACTTTCCTTATACATATTATAGATAATTGTATTGGTACTACCTACTGGCATATTTCGAAAACTAATTGGCATATTAGTACCAATTGCTCCAATGTTATGATGATCGATTATTTCAAGAATATTAGCATCTCTTAGCCCAATAGCACTCTGTTCATAAGAGTTATGATCGACTAATATAACATCTTTTTTATGACTAAAACTAACGTCAGATAGTCTTATAATACCAAGACACTTTTCTTTCTTATTTAAAACAGGATAGTAACTATATCTCGTTTTATTAGCAATTTTAATAAATTCATTGATATCGTCATTAGTATTTACACATAAAACCTTTTCCGTATTAAGAATAGTTGTAACACTATTTGCTAAATTAAATACTTTTGTTGTTTCTAATGTACTATATGGTGTAACAATTACATTAACTTTATTTTCTTTAGCAATAGCTAGATGTTCTTCTTTAATTTCCCCATTACCAGTAATTACAATAAGTTTAATACCCAAGTTTACAGCATGCTCGATAATACTATGTCTATTACCGACGATTAAAATACTATCTTTATCAAGATTAATTTCTTCAATAAAAGTAGTGCTTTTATAAGCTGCAACCAATAAATTACCTTCAATTTTATCATTAAATCTAAGTAAAGACTTTCCTTTTATAACTTCACAAATATTATCGTAAGTAGCTTCGACAAAACTATAATTAAAAGCAAATTGATCTTTAGCAATATCTTTCATACTTAAAATACCAAGTAAATTTTTTTCTTTATCGACAACAGGTATTTTACTAATTCCCGCTCTGTTCATTCTAAAATATGCTTCATATATTGAATCATCTTCTTTGACTGTGTAGTTCTTTGTATATGATAAATCTTTAATTTTAATATTAACATCATTTAAAAATATTGGCTCGGGTGTATTAAAATATTGAAGAGCATATTTTGATTCCATATTAATCGAACTTAAAACTGCAGGAACAGCATTAAATCCTAAGCGATTTTTCAAATGCGCTAAAGTAATTGCTGAAGTTACACTATCTGTATCCGGATTTCTATGCCCAAATATATATATCTTTTCCATCACATTCCTCCTCAATATATCCTTTTGTATTTTTAATGGCTCTGTTCCATTTCATGCGTGATAACTATATTCTTTATATACATCAAAAAAGTCAATGTTTGAAGTATTATCGTA
>CANRJI010000010.1 GCA_947630885.1 uncultured Bacilli bacterium | reverse complement strand
ATTCACTCGATATCGAAAAACGTGCTGAACTAACTGAAATTTTAAGTAAAATAAAAAATAATGAAAAAGTTGATATTGGAACACGTTTCTATAATTATCAAGACATTTTAAATAAGACTTATCGTATTGTTTTAAATACTGACTTCTATCAAAAAGAAGGAAATATTTGGATAAATAAAGGAAATCTTGAAGAATTATATAATAATGCTCCTGAATTAAAAATAGTGGGCGTTGCTAAAATAAAAGATGGTGCGACAGCCACCAGTGGCTATATTGGCTATACCCATGCCTTAACTGAATATGTAATAAATAAAATAAATGAAAAAGATATCGCTAAAGAACAATTGGCAAATCAAGAGATAAATGTCTTAACTGGTCAAAAATTTGATGGCCTAACTTCTACTTATGATACCAATTTACGTATTTTAGGAATTGCTAATTTAGAAGATCCTGAGACTATAAATATCTACCCTAAAGATTTTGATTCTAAAGAAGCAATCGAAGATATCATCAAAGAATATAACAAAGATAAAGATAATGAAAATAAAATTAGATATACCGATATGATAGGTTTATTACTTTCTGGTATTACAACTATCATTAATGTTATTTCTTATATTCTTATTGCTTTCGTCGCCATATCTTTAGTAGTATCTAGTATTATGATTGCTATTATAACTTATATTTCTGTTCTCGAAAGAACGAAAGAAATAGGCATTTTAAGAGCCATCGGTGCTAGCAAAAAAGATGTTACACGTGTTTTCAATGCCGAAACATTAATTGAAGGATTCATTTCCGGCCTCTTAGGTATTGCTGTAACAATATTATTGTGTTTCCCAATCAATCGTATTATTAAAGAATTATATGAAGTATCAGGAATTGCTCGCTTACCACTTTTTGGAGCCATCATTCTTGTTGTTATAAGTACTGTTTTAACACTAATCGCTGGTCTTATTCCATCAAGTATGGCAAGTAAGAAAGATCCCGTTGAAGCTCTTCGAAGTGAGTAGAATAATGAATATTAATATCAAAAAAGTAAAAATTGTTACTATGGTTCCTCCTGAAAATTTAGAGTCTGTGCGAACTACTATATGTACTGCAGGAGCGGGCCTAATAGGTAATTATAGCGAGTGTACGACGACAGTCAAAAGTATTGGCACCTTTAGACCTAACAGTCAAGCAAATCCATATATTGGTAAGAAAGAAAATTTAGAGTTTGTAAGTGAAGAAAGACTAGAAGTAATATGCGATATCAATATTGCTAAAAAAGTTATTGAGGCTCTTCGTAAGACGCATCCCTATGAAGAACCAGAAATTGATATCATACCATTAATAGATGAAAATAATTTGAGGTGATAATAGTGCGTGAATTAAAAATAAATGGAGTCTATCGTCATTTTAAAGGAATGGAAGTTACCGTTTTAATGACTGCGAAAGATAGCGAAACCCTTGAAGAATTAGTCGTCTATTCTCATGATGGTGAAGTTTGGGTAAGACCTAAAGAAGAATTCTTATCCGAAGTAGATCATAATAAATATCCTGATGTTAAGCAAAAGTATCGTTTTGAACTACTAGATAAATAATCTAATATAACAAGAAAGTGTGAAATAGATGGAATATGAAGTAAGATTTTATTATGCGAAAGAAACTCTAGATGATATTTTAAATAAGTTACAAAAAATATCAGATTTAAAAGAATTACCAAGGACTTATGAAAAGACTATTCAATATAATCATTCTGATGAAAGATATAATTTTTATAGTTTAGAAATTGACGGAAGATTTAGAGTTCGCATATCATCTAATGAAAACGAAACAAAATGTAAATTAAGCTGGAAAAGAAGACTAAAAAATACGACAGAGACAGAAGTCAATAAAGAAGAAGAAAAAGAAGTCAGAATAAATCCTAATGATATTGATAATTTTCTTTATATAATTAATAATGTAATGCATTTTAATGTCGTAGAAAGTTATGAAAGATACAGGACAATATTTGAAAATGAAGAAATTGAAATATCACTTGATGAGTATCCCTTTGGTTTATGTTTAGAAATAGAAAATAAAAGCATAAAAGATAACCCCGAAGAAATAGTTAAAAAGTGGACTAAATTATTAGATATCGATATTAACGATGCATACCGTTTATCCTGGGATGATAAATACTTGGAATTATGTGAAGAACAAGGAATTGAAAGATATAACGAAGTTACTTTTGATAAAAAAATGCCTATAATAAAAAAGCCAAATAATTAATTTTAAATGATGCCACTATACATCACTTTCAAAAAAATTGAGTTTTTTCAAAACAAGATGTCCATATCTTGTTTTTTCTATGTCAATTAATCCGAAAGTTTTTTTAAAATATCTTTTTTGTGTTATACTAGTAATATACGTAAGAAAAGAGGTATTTTATGTGCGGAATAGTTGGATTTGCGGATAAATCCAAAGACAAAAAGAAAATAATAAAAGATATGGCTGATTTAATTAAGCATCGTGGCCCTGATTCTGATGGATATTATGTCGATGATGACGTTGCTTTAGGTTTTCGAAGACTATCCATTATCGACCTCGATGGTGGAACTCAGCCTATTTACAATGAAGATAAAACCAAATTAGTTTTTTTAAACGGTGAAATATATAACTATAAATATTTAAAAGAAGATCTCGTTGCTAAAGGTCATAAATTTACAACTGAAACTGACACTGAAGTCCTTCTTCATGGCTATGAAGAATATCATGAAGGCCTTTTATCGATGCTTCGTGGTATGTTTGCCTTTATCATTTATGACCTAAATACTCATGAAATATTTGGAGCAAGAGATTTCTATGGAATTAAGCCATTATATTATTATCTTGATAAAAAAGAATTTATGTTTGGTAGTGAAATAAAAAGTTTTCTTGCCCATCCTAATTTTAAAAAAGAATTAAATAGAGATATGCTTGAAGATTATCTAACTTTTCAGTATAGTGTTGGGGAAGATACTTTCTTTAAAAATGTTTATAAATTGCGACCAGGTCATTATTTTAAATATCAAGATGGCAAATTAAAAATAAAAGAATACTATAGCATTAAATTTGAATCAGATAACAAAAAGACTGAGGAAGAGTGGAAACAAGAACTAAAAGAACTTTTAGAAGACTCAATTAAAGCTCATAAAATAGCCGATGTCGAAGTTGGAAGTTTCCTTTCCAGCGGTGTCGATTCATCTTTTATCGCCGCTTCTTCTGATGTCGATAAAACCTTTACCGTCGGTTGGGATAACAAAAAGTATAGTGAAATCGATTATGCTAAAGAATTATCAGAAATGATAAATGTTCAAAACATTAGTAAAAAAATAAGTAAGAAAGAATATTTTGATCATTTTGCCAATATTCAATATCACATGGATGAACCTCTCGCTGATCCATCTGCCATTGCTTTGTATTTTGTCGCTAATATTGCTTCTCAAAATGTTAAAGTTGCTTTATCTGGAGAAGGATCTGATGAAATCTTTGGTGGTTATAACATTTATCATGAGCCATATTCCGTAAGTTGGTATTACAAAATACCATATCCACTTCGTCGTTTTCTTGGAATATTAGTTTATCCAGTTCGCCATCATCGCGGTTTCAATTTTATCTATCGAAGAAGTCATAAATTAGAGGACCGCTATGTTGGTAATGCTTTCATTTTTGAGCCTGAAGAAACAAAAAAATTAATAAGTTACGAACCAAAGAAAACAACATATCGTGATTTAACTAAAAAGTATTACGATAAAGCTAAAGACTATGATGATGTTACCAAAATGCAGTATATCGATTTTAACTTTTGGTTAATAGGTGATATTCTTCTTAAAGCTGATAAAATGTCGATGGCTAATTCTCTTGAAGTAAGAGTACCATTTCTCGATCGTATTCTAATCGATACTGCCCGCAAAATACCAACTAAATATAAAATAAAAGATGGTAAAACTAAATATTTATTTAGAGAAGTCGCGCATGACATTTTACCAGAAAAATGGTCTAATAAAAAGAAGTTAGGTTTTCCTGTTCCAATGCGTGATTGGTTAAAAGAAGAAGATACTTATAATCTTGTCAAAACAAGATTTGAAAATGCTAGTGAATTCTTTAAGCCAAGTAAGATAATCAAACTTCTTGATGACCATAAAAACGGAAAAAGAGATAACAGTAGAAAAATATGGACTATTTACTCATTCCTTGTTTGGTATGATGAATATTTTGTTAAAAGATAAAAAAATTTAAAGATGAAATCATAAAATCTTTAAATTTTTTTTCATATTATTATCAAATTGTGATATACTTAAGACGATAGGATATTAACTAATAAAAAGAAAGGAGTTCTAATTGATGTTTTAATACGCATCGTTAGATTTGTAGGTAGATGAAGAAAAAAATTATTTTAACTATTACTATAATTATGTTAGGATTAGGTTTTATTTTAATGCCTGTTAAGGCTGATTCAGGTTGGGATTCTGACTATGATTCCGGAGGCTGGGATTCCGGTTCCAGTTGGGATTCTGACTATGATTCCGGAGGCTGGGATTCCGGTTCCAGTTGGGATTCTGGTTCAAGCTGGGACTCTGGATCAGACTGGGGCTATAGTTCAGGCGGAAGCTATGGTTCATCAAGTTCAAGTGGTTCAGACCTTTCCTTCATTATCGCGATTCTTATTATTGCCATTGTCATTGTCGTCGTTTCTAAAAATAAAAATAATCGTGGTGGTGGAAGTAGTTCATCATCTAATAATGGAAGTAGTTCATCGTCTAGTAATACTAACTTAACAAATAATTATAAAGAAATGGATCCTGAGAAAATAGCTAGTGTTGATCCAAATCTCAATGTTTCTGAGTTTAAGCAAAAAGCTTTCAATATCTATAAAGAAATTCAGACCGCATGGATGAACTTTGATACGGAAACCATAAGAAAACTTTCAACTGATGAAATATATAATATGTATAGTAGTCAGCTCGAAACATTAAAATTAAAGAATCAAAAGAATATCATGAAAGATATAGACTTCATCGATGCCAAAATAATAGATATTTATAAAAAAGATGATGTTATCAACATAAGTGTTTACTTAAGAGTTTCATGTTACGATTACGTCATCAATGAGAAAACAGGTGAAACCGTTCGTGGAAAAGATAATCGTAAACTCGATATAGAATATGTATTGTCATTTGTTAAATCAGCATCAAACACTAAAAAGGTTGAAAAATGTCCAAACTGTGGAGCACCAGTTGATATTGTCACTTCCGCGACTTGCCCATACTGTGATAGTACTCTTGTCAAAGAAGCAAGTGATTATGTTATGAGTAAAAAGACAAATGTTGGTCAAAGATTAAGATAGAAAGGAGCATATTATGGAAGAATTCAATGAAGCCATGTTTAAAACCAAAGTAGATAATGTCTTTGTCAAATTATATACGGCGATTATGAAAGGTAATTTAGATGAAGTATCACATTTCATAAGTGATGAAGTCCAAAGTAAGTATAATGCCTATATTGAAGAGTTAAATGCTAAGAATCTAAGGCAAATGTACGATGAATTAAATGTTAAAAACACGAAAGTATTAAGTCGTGATATCACTGCTGAAAAAGAAGTAGTCAAAGTTGAATTAATATCCAGATATATGGATTATCTTATCGATAAGGATACGGGAAATGTCGTTTCGGGAGATGATACGCGAAGAGTTGAGCGAACCAATTATCTTACTTTTGAAAAAAAGATAAGTACCAAAGAAATAGGTCTCGTTCGTAAGTGCCCAGGATGTGGTGCTAGTATCAGTGTCAATACTTCAGGTAAATGTGAATATTGTGGTACCATTTATAATCTAGAAGATTATGATTACATTCTAGTGTCAATTAATGTAAATTAAAAGAAAAAAATAAGTAAAATATGATAAAATAAAGATGTAGATAACTACAAATAAAGGAGGAATAAATCTATGGGATTAATAAAAGCCCTAACATCATCTGTATCAAGTACACTTGGAGATCAGTTTAAAGAATATGTAACTTGTCCAACGATGGGACAAAATGTTCTTGTTCAAAGAGGCGAAGTTCATCATGGTGAAGGAAACAAAAATCCATCGGAAGGAATAATATCGAATGGAAGTGCGATTATGGTTCCTGAAAGTACCGCGATGATGGTAGTTCAAAACGGAGAAATATTAGAGTTTTGCGCGGAAGCTGGAACATACACTTTTGATAAAGGAAGTGAACCAAGCATCTTCGCTGGTAGTTTTGGTCAAAGCCTTATCGACAGTATAAAAAAGATGGGAAAACGTACTTCATTTGGAGGTCAAACCGCTCAAGACCAAAGAGTATATTATGTTAATTTACTTGCTCTTACGGGAAATAAATTTGGTTCACCTCAACCTAAGAAAATTACCGATGACAAATATGGAATGCTCGAAGTAACATTCTTTGGTGAATATGCCATTAAAGTTGATAATCCTGCTGTTCTAGTAGCTAATGTTATCGGATCAAATGCTAAAGATACCATTCTTTTCTCTGATGTTCTCGAAGATCAATTTAAGACTAAATTCGTTGAAAAATTAAGTCAAGCTATAACGACAGTTATGCGTATGCATAAGATACCATTTGGAGATATTGGTATGTATTCAACAGATATTTCGACTGAAATGAATAATTTACTAAGTAGTGATTTATTAGAAAAATATGGTATCAAAATATCTGATGTTGCTATTGCTGATATCAACTTAACTGATGAATCGATGAAGAGAGTATCGAAAATTGACGATGCTACTATCTTCTCTGATAGCAAATTACAAAGTGGCTTAATGGCTAATGCTAGTGCGGAAGCTCTTCAAAATGCTGCTTCGAATAGTAACGGTGCTATGATGGGCTTCATGGGTATGAATATGGCTAGTGCTGCAGGTAATACCGTTATGGGAGCAGTAAATCAAAATCAAAGTGAATCTTCTCCTAAAGAAGAACGTGAAATGCCTGCTCCAGGAACTTTATTTAAAGCCAAAGAAGAAGAACCTAAACCTGAAGAGACCAAAGAAGCAACTACCGAAAATGAAGAAGAAACAAAACCAAGTGCCCCTGAAACATCAAGTGCTGCACCTAAGTTTTGTCCAAACTGTGGAACGCCAACTACTGGTGGTAACTTCTGTGGCAACTGCGGTACTAAATTAAAATAAAGAAATTAATGGATTACTAAGAATATCTTGGTAATCTTTTTTTTACAAAAAAGTAGTAAAATACTTTTTTTCTTTTCCTCATTATGATAAAATACTAACGAAAAGGAAGTTGTATATATGAAAGTAGGAATATGTTCACTTGGATGCAAAGTAAATATTTATGAATCGGAAGTTGTTACAAGTCTTTTAAAGGACCATGGCTATCAAATTGTTCCTTTTGATGATAATGCTGATATCTATATTATCAATACTTGTTCTGTAACTAATGAAAGTGATAAAAAGTCTCGTAAAATGATAAGTAGGGCTAAAAGAAATAATCGTGATGCTATCGTTATCGTTATGGGTTGCTATAGTCAAGTAAGTTCAGATGATATAGAAGCCGATATCGTTATTGGTAATAAAGATAAGTCAAGAATTATCGAGTTAATTGAAACCTATCTCAAAGAAAGAGAAAAGAAAAAAATCATTTATGATTTAACTAAAGTTGACTTTGAAAAAATGGAAATAACCAAATTCGAAAATCATACCCGTGCTTTTGTTAAAATTCAAGATGGTTGTAATGCTTTTTGTTCATACTGTATTATTCCTTATGTTCGTGGCCGTATTCGAAGTAAAAATAAAGAAGACGTTATTCGCGAAGTAACTGGGTTAGTCGAAGATGGCTATAAAGAAATCATTTTAACTGGCATTCATACTGGAAGATATGGTATTGATATCAATACATCTCTCGAAGAACTACTCGAAGAATTAGTTAAAATATCGAACCTCTATCGTCTTCGTTTGTCTTCGATTGAAATAAATGAATTGACACCCAAGATAATTGAAATGCTAAAAACTAATAACATTCTTGCTAAACACTTACATATACCCATTCAGTCAGGTAGTAATAAAATCTTAAAATTAATGAACCGAAGATATAGTAAAGAAGAATTTATTCAAATGACCGAAAAATTAAAAGAAATTCCTGATATTTCTTTGACAACCGATTTAATCGTCGGCTTTCCTCATGAAGAAAATGAAGACTTTAACGAAACAATTGCTACTTTAAATAAAATTGGTTTTACCAAAATTCATACCTTTCCATATTCTCGTCGTAAAGGAACACCAGCCGATAAAATGGATGGTCAAAATTCCCCTGAAACAAAAAAAGAACGAACCCATCAAATTATCGAACTATCTAATAAATTTGAAAATAGTTATTATCAAAGTAAAATAGGTAAAATATATGATGGCGTTGTCGAAATTCATAAAAATGGCCATACCGTTGTCCATACTTCCAATTTTATACCAGTCATTATAAAGAAAGAAAGGGTAAGTAATAACGATATTGTAAATGTCAAAATAACTTCCGTTAAAGGCTTAAATGTTTATGGTGAAGTAATTAATAATAATTAAAAAAGAAGTTAAATAAGAAACTAAAAAGAAGTTAAATAAAGAATAAAACTATTTAACTTCTTTTACTATTAGTTAACCATTCCTAACTTAATATTTCATTATGGAAAATTATGGGACTAAGTTGACATAAAATAGCCCCAGTGCTATAATTTAAAAAGTCGAATATATGAACAAAAACCCATATTGAACATATAAATAAAGAGGAGGAAAATAATGCTAAGATTATTAAAAAATTTAAATAAAAGAGACTGGCTCTATGCCTTAATTTGTCTTGTGTTAGTCGTTTTTCAAGTTTGGATTGAATTAAAAATGCCTGACTATATGTCAAATATTACTCAGTTAGTTCAAACCAAAGGTGCTTCAATGAACGATATATTAAGAGAAGGCGGTTATATGCTCCTCTGTGCAGGAGGTAGTCTTTTATCTGCCATTGTTGTCGGTTATTTTTCATCTAATGTTGCCGCTTCTTTTTCGATGAAAGCCAGAAGTAAATTATTCCGTAAAGTCGAAAGTTTAGGAATGGAACAAATTAAAAAGTTCTCAACCAGTAGTTTAATAACGAGAACAACGAATGATATAACCCAGATTCAAATGCTTATCGGTATGGGTCTTCATCTTATGATAAAAGCTCCTATTACTGCCGTATGGGCTGTTACTAAAATTCTAAATAAGAGTATCGAATGGAGTGCTATAACTGCTATCGCGGTTGTTATCTTACTCATAACGATTATTTGTTTAATGATTATTGTCATGCCTAAATTCAAAATTGTTCAAGGCCTAATCGATAAAATAAATAATGTCACTCGTGAAAACTTAACCGGAATAAGAGTTATTAGAGCTTTCAATGCTGAAAACTATCAAGAAGAAAAGTTTGAAGAAGTAAATAATTCTTTAACTAATCAGCAGTTATTTAATCAAAGAGCCTTTAACATTTTAAATCCTATTATGTATTTAGTTATGTATTTTCTAACATTATCAATTTATTTTGTCGGTGCTATTCTAATTAATAATGCCGGTATTAGTGATAAAATCGTTCTTTTTGGTGATATGATTGTCTTTTCATCTTATGCTATGCAAGTTATTATGTCATTCTTAATGTTAGCGATGATCTTTATGATGGTTCCTCGTGCGGGTGTTTCTGCTAAAAGAATAAATGAAGTTCTAGATACAGAAATAACAATTAAAGATGGTACAGTAACTAATAATAAAAATGCTCTTACCGGTACTGTCGAATTTCGAAATGTATCTTTTAAATATCCCGATGCTGATGAGTATTTACTAAAAGATATTTCTTTTACCGCTAATAAAGGAGAAACAGTTGCTTTTATCGGTTCAACCGGAAGTGGTAAATCGACTCTTATCAATTTAATACCTAGATTTTATGATGTAACAGATGGCGAAATTCTCATAAACGGTATCAACGTCAAAGACTATAACGAAGAATATCTTCATAATATCATTGGTTATGTACCTCAAAAAGCTGTTATGTTTTCAGGTACTGTCGCAAGTAATGTCTCATATGGTTTATCAAAAAATGGTAAGCCAACCCCAAAACAAATTGAAGAGGCCGTTCGAGTATCACAAGCCGAAGAGTTTGTAACCAAATTAGAAGATAAATATGATGCTCATGTTGCCCAAGGAGGAACAAATTTATCAGGTGGACAAAAACAGAGATTATCTATCGCAAGAGCTATTGCTCGAAATCCTGAAATATATATTTTTGATGATTCCTTTAGTGCTCTTGACTACAAGACTGATGCAAGTCTTCGTAAAGATTTAAAAAAATATACCAAAAATGCCACTAATTTAATTGTAGCTCAGCGTATCGGTACCATTATGCATGCTGATAAAATTATTGTTCTCGATAAAGGAAAATGTGTCGGAATTGGTACTCATAAAGAATTACTAAAGAAATGTAAAATATATAAAGAGATTGCCTTATCTCAAATATCAAAGGAGGAATTAGAAAATGCCTAACGAAGAAAATAGAAAACCAAATCCTCCGCGTCGTCCTCGAGGTATGGGAAGGGGAGTACCTGAAAAGCCAAAAGACTTTAAGTCGGCCATATCAAGATTATTAAAAAGTTTACAATCTTTTAAATTACTCATTATCTTAGCCTTGTTTCTTGCCGGTTTAGGTTCTATTTTATCTTTGATATCGCCTAATCGTCTATCTGACTTAACCGATGAAATATCGAAAGGCCTTACCCTTAACGAAGAAAATTTAGGAAAACTTCAAGCTGATCTTTCAAAAACTTTAGATGAAGAAAAATTACCAATTATCATAAATGAAGTATTATCTCTTCAAATTGATGATAATTTAATTTACCAGATTAATGTTTCCAATTTAACACCTGAAGAAAAAAGTCTCTTTAATAATACTATTTTAAATATTAAAGATAACCCAAAGGAAGCCTTTACTACTCTTGGTACACTTCCCGATAGTATTTTAAATCTTCTTTTTGAGACAACTGATTATAATGGCATCACTATAACTAAAGAAGATAAAATAGCTTTTGTTAAAAGTCTTCAAAACTTTAATACCCAAAACTTTGACTATCAGTCTCTAAATAGTCTTCCTGATAGCATTAAAAAAGTTCTCTTTCCTACAAGTGAAATTGATGGAATCACTATTACTACTGAGGATAAAATAAGTTTTGTTTTAGCTTTTAGTAATATTTCTAATACTAATGATATTAATAAATTATATAAGCAGATAGAAGTTTTACCAGATAGTATTCAAAGTTTATTAAGCCCATCGATGAATATGGATAAAATAGTCAAAATTGTTATATTTCTCGTTATCATTTACGTTTTAAGTGCATCTTTTGACTATATTGAAGGACTATCGATGATTAATGTTGCTAATAAATATGCTAAGAAATTAAGGACGAGTATCTCTCTTAAGATAAATAAACTTCCTCTTAAATTCTTTGATCATAATTTGTCTGGAGATATTCTCTCCCGTGTAACTAATGATGTCGATACAATAGCGCAGTCTTTAAACCAAAGTCTTGCTTCTCTCGTATCATCGACAACACTATTTATTGGTTCAATTATTATGATGTTCTACACTAACTGGATAATGGCTATAACGGCTATCTTATCAAGTTTACTTGGCTTTGTTCTCATGTTTGCTATTCTTGGTAAATCACAAAAATATTTTACCGCTCGTCAAATTGAATTAGGAAATTTAAATGGCTATATTGAAGAAGTATATTCAGGTCTCAATGTCATTAAAACTTGCAATGGTAAAACCGAAACCAATGCCCGTTTCGATGAATTAAATAAACGCGTATATGATTGCAATCGTAAGAGTCATTTCTTATCAGGTATGATGCAGCCAATCATGGGCTTCGTCGGCAACCTCGGTTATGTTGCTGTCTGTATTGTTGGAGCTCTCCTCGTAAGTAATGAATTAATAACCTTTGGTGTTATCGTAGCTTTCATCATGTATGTTCGTTTATTTACTAATCCATTATCACAAATTGCTCAAGCAATGACGAGTCTTCAAACGACCGCGGCTTCTTCTGAAAGAGTCTTTGCTTTCCTTGAAGAAGAAGAAATGTCAAGTCAAGATGACATAAAGAAAAAATTAAATAAAAAAGATGTCAAAGGAAAAATTGAATTTAATAGTGTTCGTTTTGGTTATGACGACGATAAAATAATCATTAAAGACTTTACCGCTGTCGCTAAACCTGGTCAAAAAGTTGCTATTGTTGGTCCTACCGGAGCGGGTAAAACAACAATGGTTAATCTTCTTATGAAGTTTTATGATATCAAGTCTGGCGATATCAAAATAGATGGTGTATCGACGAAAGAATTAACAAGAGAAAACATTCATTCACTCTTTACAATGGTCCTTCAAGATACTTGGCTCTTTAATGGAACAATTAAAGAAAATATTATCTACAATCGTAAAAATGTCAGCGATAAAAAAATTAAAGAAGTTTGTGAAACAGTCGGAATTGACCACTTTATTAAGACTCTTCCTAATGGTTATGATTCTCTCTTATCAGATAATGATAGCGTATCGGCAGGTCAAAGACAACTTCTTACCATTGCTCGTGGTATGATTGAAGATGCACCTTTCTTAATTCTTGATGAAGCAACATCTAATGTTGATACCCGAACTGAAGAGTTAGTTCAAAAAGCAATGGATAAACTTATGGAAGGACGCACTTCATTTATCATTGCCCACCGTTTGTCAACCATTAAAAATGCTGACCTAATATTAGTTATGAAAGATGGTAATATCATTGAAACAGGAACCCATAAATCTCTTATGAAAGAAAATGGTTTCTATGCTAATCTTTATAATTCTCAGTTTGAAAGCATAAAATAAAGATGTAATACATTTACGTCTTTTTTTCTTGCTGAGAAGAAAAGAAAGTGTTATATTAATTAAGGAAGTGATTAAAAAGTGAGTACCAAAAAGAAAAAAATAATTATTTTCATATTAGTTATTATTTTAATTGTCATAATAACCATTTTATCAATAGGAATTTCTCATAAAAATACCCATGATGAATCAGAAACAAAAAGTTTAAACTGTCAAGTTATCTCTAAACTTGAATTAGCAGTTGGTGATTCTGTTCCCAGTTATCAAGATTTCCTCATTAATTGTGATAAAACTGCTAGTATTAAATATTATCTAAATGGTCAAGAAATGTCTCCTACCGAATTAACTGAACCTAATAAATATGATGTAAAAATAACTATTGATAAATTAGAATTATCATCTATTCTTATTGTCAAAGAAAAGCAAAATATTCTTTTAGAAGTTCAAGATTTAACTATTTCCTATGGTGAAAAATATCAAGTAGAAGATTTCGTAAAAAAATGCGAAAGTAATATGGGAGAGTGTCAATTTACTTTTGAAGATAAAAGTATGGAAGAATATCGAGAAGTAGGTAAGTACGAAATTGTCATTGTCGCTTCTGTTAACGAAGAAACTATAAGTAAGAAAGCTACTCTTACCATTGAAGAAAAGGAGGAAGAATCTCCTCCTCAAGAAAATACTACTCCTTCCCAAGAAAATCCTAACACTAATAATAATGAAAATTCTCCTAAACCAGAGGAGCCACCAACTACTGGTGGAAATACTGTTACCAAAGTTCAAACTGTAAATGAAGATGTAAAATCATATTCATATAAATATGGTGTAACCATAACAACGACAACTACTATTACTTATGATGTATATAGTGATGGAAGTCGCAAAGAAGTAGGTCGCCATGATTCCGTAAGTTACGATTACAGTACCTTTAATGCTACAACATCCGATTTATTAGGAGAAGCAACTTCGCTAGCATCCAGTTCCATAAATACCATTTCTAGTGTTGTTTCCTATGTAAATCAGTATCGTAGTGAAGTAGGGGCACCAAGTATCGTAAATGATTCATCTCTTAATATCGCGGCCATGGTAAGAGCTTTAGAAATTGGCTGGTCTCGTAAATTTGACCATACTCGTCCTAATGGAACATCATGTACTACTGTTTTAGATGAAATTGGCATATATCCTATGGGACTTGGTGAAAATATTGCTTATGGCTATGTTGATGCTCCTTCCGTTTCCGAAGGTTGGAAAAATTCTCCTGGACATTATCAAAATATGATTAATGCATCTTTTACCAAAATTGGAGTGGGCTTCGTAAATGTAAACGGAAGCTATTACTGGGTTCAAATCTTTACTAGTTAATCTTAAACAAAGTAACAAAAAGTATCATTTACATAATAAATGGTACTTTTTTCTCATCTTCATCATAAATTATTGTGAGGGGTGATATCTTTTGTCAGCATATAAAGAAATTGTAACCAAGGCAGTTGTAGGTAAAGGTAAAAAATATTATCGTAATACTTATACCGTAAATACCGATAATACTCCTAATACTGTTCTTGGCTGTTGGGTAATAAATCATAAATTTTCTGGTAAGGAAGTTGATGGAAGAATCGAAATAGATGGCTCTTTTGATGTTAACCTATGGTACTCGTATGATAATGATACCAAAACTTCCGTTATAACCAAAAACATACCATATAAAGAAGTCGTAACTGTAGCTCAAAAAGAAACAACAGACTCTAGTAGTAAAGATATAATTGTCAGAAGTTTAAAACAACCAAGTTGTCTTTCTGCTAAAGAAAAAGATAATACAATTGTCATCGATATAGAAAAAGAACTTGGTGTCGAAATAGTTGGCGATACCAAAGTAAAAATTGCTATCGAAGAAGATGAGGAGCCATGGGATGAAATACCAGAAGAAGTAACTGAAGAAGTTGAACAAGAAATAAGTGATAGTGTTGATCCTAACTATATTAAAGAAGAAAAATAATCTTCTTTTTTATGTGTAAAATGGCAAACAAATGTACGAAAATAACTTGACTACTAATTTCTCCAATGATATAATTAACTTACAAAATAAAATTATGAAAGGGTGATACTATGAAAAATTCTGAAAAGGTTACAAATCCGAGCATACTTAATAATTTAGCTATTTTTTATGCTCGAATAGGAAGGAAAGAACTATCTTATAATCATTTTAAAAAAGCCATCTCGATAATTGAAGAAAGAGAAGCAGATAGTAGTAGGTTAGGTAGTTACTATCATAATATTGCCAAACTGTGCGAAGAAAAACATAACTATAAAGAAGCTATCTTTTACTATCTTAAAAAAGTTAATACTTTTAAAAAATTAGCCAGCGAAGATTCTAAATATACCGAAGATTTAATAACTTCTTACGATAATCTAGCTAAATTATATCTTGAAGATAAAAATTATGCTAAAGCTTTAAAAAGTTATCATCATGAGAAAAAATTACTTTTAAAAAGCTTAGATAAACATAATGCTCTCAAATTATCAGAAATTAATCAAATCATTATGGCTATATCAGAAATTGATCATAAATATTATCTTGAAAATATCAAGATTTTAAGTCCATATAATAGTTTAGAATGTCAAAATGCTCTAGCTCATAATTATATGATGTTAGGTAATTATTATACTTCAATTAAAAATTACTCTTTAGCTAAAAAATACTATCTTGAAAATATCAAGATCCGTGAACATCTTGCTCAAGATAATATTTATACTGATAATTTTCTTGTCGTTTCATATTTGCATTTACTAACAATATGTTACCATGAAAGTGATTATCAAAATGTTAAAATAACTAAGGAAAAATTAAATAAAATTATCTATGGTGTTTAATAACTAATAGCACATTTTACCAATAATTCGTAAATTTTTAGAATAAATTCATTTTTTCTAAAAATTACAAAAGAATACGACTAAACAATATCAAAAATTAACGTTATCTAGAAAAAATGCAGTTTTTTGTTGACTTTTACCTTTACCTATAATTCGTAAATTTTTAGAATAAATTCATTTTTTCTAAAAATTACAAAAGAATACGACTAAACAATATCAAAAATTAACGTTATCTAGAAAAAATGCAGTTTTTTGTTGACTTTTACCTTTACCTATAGTATAATTAACTAGAACGACGGAAAGAAGATTATATTTATCTCACCTGATTGCAATTAGCGATAGGTAAAAAAGCCTACTTAGATTATACAAAATAGATAGCTTTTTATGGATAAATGGATACTTCTTTAGTATTCATTTTTTTGGAGGTGTTAATTATAGCTACTTTAAAGGATAATCCTATCAATGAACAAATAAGATGTAAGGAAATGATGGTAATTGGTCCAAATGGCGAACAACTTGGTATCAAAAGTAAACAAGATGCTCTAACTATCGCCGGTTATGCTGGCTTTGATCTCGTTTTAATGAGTGAAAGTGGAGATGTACCTGTTTGCAAAATAATGGATTACAACAAATTTAAATACGAAAAAAAGAAAAAGACCAAAGAAGCTCAAAAGAAACAACGTGAAACGATGGTTGAAACAAAAGAATTTCGTTTGTCAGTAAATATCGATATTCACGACTTTGAGACTCGTGTTACCAATGCCCGTAAAGCCTTTGCTAAAGGAAATAAAGTTAAGGCTAGTATCAGGTTCAAAGGAAGACAAATAGCTCATCCTGAACTTGCTACCGAAGTTCTAGATAGATTTTATGAAAAAGTTAGCGACATCGCAGACATTGAAGCCAAAGCTAAAATTGAAGGTAAGACAATGTTTATGATGTTAGCACCTAAAAAATAGGAGGAGGAAATTATGACCAAAGTTAAGAAAAATAAAATGAAAACTCATAAAGGTACAAAAAAAGTATTAAACATTAGACAAAGTGGTTCAATAACAAAATCGAGACAAGGTGTTTTACATAACACTGGAAAGAATAGTGCTGCCAGGGCAAGTAGTAAAAACAAAGCTACTAGTCTTAGCAAAGCAGATTATAAGAGAATTAAAGATTTAATATAATAGGAGGGAAACATGACAAGAGTTAAAGGCGGCACTGTTGCACGTGCTAGAAGAAAAAAAGTATTAAAAGAAGCAAAAGGTTATTTTGGAAGTAAACATAGATTATATAAAACAGCTCATGAACAAGTAATGCATTCAGGTGTTTATGCATTTCGAGATAGAAAACAAAATAAGAGAAATTTCCGTAAATTATGGATTACCAGAATTAATGCTGGATGTCGTGAAAATGACATTTCATATTCTAGATTTATTGATGGATTAAATAAGGCAGGTGTAACTGTCAATCGAAAGATGTTAAGTGAGTTAGCTATCGATAATCCAAAAGCTTTTACTGATTTAGTTGTTATTGCTAAAGATGCTTTAGCAGGAAAAGCATATACACCTAAACCAGTAGCGGCATCTAAAACTGAAGAAGTAAAGACTGTTAAAGAAGAAAAAGCGTCTCCAAAGAAAGCTCCTGCTAAAAAGGCGACAGCTTCTGCAACTAAAACTTCTGCATCTAAGACTTCTGCAGCAAAGAAGCCAGCAGCTAAAACGACAAAGAAAACTGAAGAAAAGTAATATTTCTTCTTTTTTTTTACTCTGGTTTTTGCTATAATAAATTAAAAAGGCAGTGATATAATGGACAATACCAAAATAAGAAATTTTAGTATAATTGCACATATCGATCATGGTAAGAGTACACTTGCCGATCGCCTCCTCGAGTATACAGGTGCTATTGAAAAAAGACAAATGAAAGACCAATTATTAGATAGCATGGATATCGAAAGAGAAAGAGGAATTACAATTAAGTTAAATACCGTTCGCTTATCTTATCATGGTTATGTTTTAAATCTTATTGATACTCCAGGGCATGTCGACTTTAGTTACGAAGTATCACGTAGTCTCGCTGCTTGTGAAGGAGCCATTTTAGTAGTGGATGCTACCCAAGGAATTGAAGCCCAAACTC
>CANRJI010000009.1 GCA_947630885.1 uncultured Bacilli bacterium | reverse complement strand
TTCAAGAAGAAATAGAAGAGAAGATGGAAGTGACTTGCTATACCGAATGACAATTACTTTTGATGAAGCAGTTCATGGAGCTAAAAAGGATATTGATGTCGAATGTGAAGATGAGTGTCCTACTTGCCATGGACAGGGTGGCTTTGGAAGTCATACTTGTTCGGAATGTAAAGGCTCTGGTACGGTAACAAGACAGCAGAGTACATTATTTGGTTCATTCTTATCGAGAACGACTTGTCCAACCTGTAATGGAACGGGTACAGCTTTTGATAGAACATGTACTGATTGCCGTGGTAAAGGTAAGTTAAAACAAAAGAAAACACTTACGGTTACGATACCGAAAGGAGTAGATACAGGAAATAGACTTCGAATTGCTGGTAAAGGTGAAGCAGGAACTAATGGAGGAGATCCAGGAGACTTATATATTGAGTTTAGTGTTAAAGCTGATGACTTTTATCAAAGAGATGAAAATGATATTTATATTGTTTTACCTCTTACGATTACAGAAGCTGTATTAGGTTGTAAAAAAGAGATTCCAACAATACATGGAAATGCTATTTTGTCAATTCCTGAGGGAACAAAAAATAATAGTAAGTTAAGACTTAAAGGTAAGGGAATAGATAGTGAAGTTAACAATAAAAAGGGAGATATGTATGTTATCGCTAATGTAATCATTCCAAGTAAACTTACGAAAAAGCAAAAAGATTTATTTAAGGAACTTGCGGAAACAGAACTTGATAATGAGCCAGAAATTGTTAAATATAAAAAGATGCTCAAATAAATAATTTAAATGATTAAAGACTACTAAAAGATTATTTTGGTAGTTTTTTGACTTTAAAATTTGAAAATTAAATAGTAGATTGTTATATTTTTTTTCTTTAACTTTTTCTTTTTCGGTTGACTAATAATTGTTAAAAGTTTATAATTAATGTGGAAAGAATGAATTTGTTAGAAGTTTATCTAATGAATTTTTCTATATAGTTATCAATAATAATATCAGTAAAAGCTTTTTTTGTGTTGTAAATATAATAGATTTTTTCATATTACTTTGCTATTTGAGAATATGTTGTTATTTAAGAATATACTTGATGAATGAAATGTGTAAAAAAAGTTGGTGTAAAAATGTATAAAAAATATGTGAAACGTGTGCTAGATATTTTTTTTGCTTTAATTTTAATTGTTGTTTTATCTCCAGTAATGTTAATTATAGCATTATTAGTAAAGTTAGATTCAAAAGGGCCTGTACTATTTAAACAAGTGAGAAGTGGAAAAAATAATAAAGAGTTTTTACTTTATAAATTTAGAAGTATGACTTGTGATAATGATTTTTATGATTCTACAAAGGAAGATCGTCTTACTAAAGTTGGTAGAGTAATAAGGAAAACTTCTCTAGATGAACTTCCTCAAATGTTTAATATTTTAAAGGGAGAAATGAGTTTCATTGGCCCTAGGCCATGGGTTGTTGATTATGCTTATTATTTTAATGACTATCAGAAAAGAAGATTGGAAGTACTTCCTGGAATTACAGGATTAGCACAGTGTAGTGGAAGAAATGATTTAAATATATTAGATAGAATAAAGTTAGATGTAGATTATGTGGATAATTTGACTTTTAAACTAGATGTTATTATATTTTTTAAAACTATTAAATGTTTAATTAAAAGAGAAGGATTTAGCAATAGTAAATCGGAAATTTATGAAGAACTTAAAACATTAAAGGCACAGAACAATAAAAAATGCTCTTTTTGCCAGAATAAAATAGAAAAACAACAAAAAAGTTCAAGAAAGCAGAAAAAAGAAGCAATTATAAGCTGATTAGTTTTGTGTTACATTGAATTTTGTAATAGGCTACCAATAGATTATTTTGGTAGTTTTTTGTTGCTAAAAGAGTTTTTTGCTTTTAGAAAATCAGCTTATTAATTGATAATTTGGGGTAAAAGTTATACAAAAAATGTGAAAAAATGTGAAAAAATGGCGAAAAAGGTAGTTTAATTATGTTAAATATGCTAAAATAATATTTAGAGTGAGTTTTAAAATACTTTGAAGGTGATAATAATGAAAATATGGCTGTTAAAAACAGGTGAGCCATTGCCAGTTATTGATGAAAGTGATAAATTATTAAGAATGGGAATGCTTGCGGAAGTACTAAGTAATAATAATCATGAAGTTACGTGGTTTGCGAGTACCTTTAATCATTTTAAAAAGAAACAATGTAGCGAAAAGGATGAGGTTGTAAAAGTTAAAGATAATTACTATTTAAATCTTATTCATGCTATATCTTATAAAAAAAATATTTCGGTTACGAGAATAATTAATCATCAAATGCTAGCTTTTAAATTAAAGTATAAAATGAAAAAAATGGAAAAACCAGATATTATATATGCTTCGTTTCCGACAATTGAATTTGCTTATGAAGCAGTAAAATATGGGAAAAAAAATAATGTTCCGGTAGTAGTGGATATAAGAGATCTATGGCCAGATATTTTTAAACATAATTTAAAGGGAATACTTAGATATTTATCGATACCGTATGTTAAATATTTAGATATTAAGGCAAAGAAAGTTTTGAGAAATTGCTATGCTATAACTTCTATTTCTGATTTAATGTTAGATTGGGGATTAGAAAAAGGAAGTCGTAAAAAAACAAGTCTCGATAAATCATTTTATATTGGATTTAAAAGAAATAATGACATGATATCTGACAAAGTCATCGTTCCAGAAGTCGATAAGAAAAAATTTAATATTTGCTTTTTTGCAACAATTAATAATCAATTTAATTATAATATTATTGCTGAGTTAGCAAAATTATTAGAAAAAGATGGTGTCGATATCTTAGTTTGTGGTAGTGGGCCAAACTTAAAAACTTTTGAAGATTTAGCAGAGGGTTCTACTAATATTAAATTCTTAGGTTGGCAAGATAAAGATCATTTATCTTATGTTATAAATAATAGTAAACTAGGTCTTGCTCCATATAAAAACACTTTTGATTTTCAGATGAGTGTCTCTAATAAATTCAGCGAATATTTATCGTATAAGAAGCCAGTTCTTTTAACATCAACAGGGTATATGAAAGTATTAACTGATAAATATAAAGTTGGCTATGCTAGTGATAATGTTAATGATATATATAATTTTATTTTGAAAATGAAAAATGATAAAAAGATGTGTGAAGAATATTCAAAAAATGCTTTTAAATTATATGAAGAAAAGTTTGATGCGAATAGAATATATAAAGAGTTAGCAAATCATTTGGAAAAAGTAGAGAGGAAGTATCATAAATGAAATATGCACTTATTGGTTGCGGAAGGATATCTGTAAATCATATTCAAGCAGCGATTAATAATAATCTTGAAATTGTTGGACTATGTGATTTGCATGAGGAAAAGATAAAAGAAAAAAAGGAAATATTTAAAGAAATAGAAAATGTTTCAGAATATACTGACTACAAAGAAATGTTAGAAAAAGAGCACCCTACGTTAGTTGCGATAGCAACTGAAAGCGGCGAACATGCAAAAATTGCCAAAGACTGTATTAAAATGGGAATTAATGTAATTATTGAAAAGCCAATATCTTTATCACTTCAAGATGCTAGAGAGATAATTGATTTATCGAAAAAATATAATGTAAAAGTTTGTGCTTGTCATCAAAATAGATTTAATAAGGCTGTTCAAAAAATTCGTTGGGCTGTCGAGAATGATAAGTTTGGAAGAATTTTTAATGCTAATGCTAATATTAGATGGAATAGAGGAACTGATTATTATAAGCAAGCATCGTGGAGAGGAACTTGGGAGCAAGATGGAGGAGCTTTAATGAATCAGTGTATTCACAATATTGACTTACTTCGTTGGATGATGGGCGGAGAAGTTTCAGAAGTATTTGCTTATACTGATAAATTAAATCATGATTATATTGATGCTGAAGATTTAGGTATTGCCCTCGTTAAATTTAAAAATGGTAGTTATGGTACTATAGAGGGGACAACAAATGTTTATCCTAAAAATTTAGAAGAAACTTTATATATTTTTGGAGAAAAAGGTACGGTTAAAGCTGGTGGAAGTTCCTTAAATAAACTTGAAGTATGGCGCTTTGATGGTGAAGATGAAGAGGCAGTATTAAGTGAAAATTATGAAGTTCACAAAAATGTTTATGGTTTAGGGCATACACCTTTATATAAAGATATGATAGAAGCAATTGAAAATAATCGAGAGCCTTATGTATCAGCAGAGGATGGATATCGTGCATTGGAACTTGTTTTGGGTATTTATGAATCACAAAAAGAACATAAACCAATAAAGTTTCCACTTCCTGATAATATTAAGACAACTGATTTTAAAGATTTATTCTAAGAAGAGGGAAGAAGTATGGAATTTATAGATTTGAAGAAACAATATCAAGCTTTGAAAAAAGATATTGATAAAAATATTAAGTGTGTTCTTGAAAATAGTAATTTTATAATGGGTAACTTCGTTAAAGATTTGGAAAAAGAGTTAGCGGATTATGTAGGTACAAAGTATGCTGTAACTTGTGCTAATGGGACAGATGCTTTGCAGATTGCTCTTATGTGTTACAATATTAAGCCTAATGATGCTGTCTTTGTTCCAAGTTTTACTTTTTTTTCAACTGCTGAAGTGGTTTCTATTTTAGGAGCAACACCAATTTTTGTCGATTGCGATGAGAAAACTTTTAATATGGATGCTGAAAAATTAGAGAAAGCGATAAAAGAAGTAGTTGAGGAAAAGAAATTAAATCCTCGAGGCGTAATAGCGGTCGATTTATTTGGACTTCCTGCTGATTACGGGAAAATTAAAGAAGTTGTGAAAAAGTATGGTTTATTTTTAATTGAGGATGGTGCTCAGGGCTTTGGTGGTTCAATTAAAAATAAAAAAGCTTGTTCTTTTGGCGATATAGCTACTACGTCATTTTTTCCTGCTAAACCACTTGGATGTTATGGCGATGGTGGAGCTTTGTTTACTGATAATGAAGAAATGCATAATTTGATTTTATCTTATCGAATTCATGGTAAAGGTGAATTTAAATATGATAATGTGAGAATTGGTCTCAATTCGAGATTAGATACTTTACAGGCTGCAGTTTTATTACCTAAATTAAAAGCTTTTAGAGAGTACGAGTTAGAAGAACGCCAAAAAGTAGCAAAAATGTATAGTGAAAAACTTAATAATTATGTTAAAGTACCTGTTATTCCAAATAATTATGTTTCTAGTTATGCACAGTATACGATTATTTTTGAAAATGAAGAAGAAAGAGATTATGTAAAAGATTATTTACATAAAGAAGATATACCCACTAATATATATTATCCTAAACCATTACATAAACAAACGGTTTATAAGGATTATGATTTTAATTTAAGTGATTTATCGGTATCGGAATATTTGAGTAAAAGGGTTTTAAGTTTACCGATGCATCCATATTTAGATGAAGAGGCAGTAACGAATATTTGTAATCATATTATAAAGGCATTGGAGGAATTTAGACATGAATGATTATTTTGTACATGAATCTAGTTATGTTGATGAAAAAACTAAGATTGGATCAGGTACGAAAATTTGGCACTTTTCGCATATTATGGAAAATTCGATAATTGGTAAAAATTGTAATATTGGTCAAAATGTTGTTATTTCCCCTGAAGTACAAATTGGCGACAATGTTAAAATTCAAAATAATGTATCAGTCTATACGGGAGTTAAGGTGGAAGATGATGTATTTTTGGGACCTTCTTGTGTATTTACTAATGTAATTAATCCGCGAAGTTTTATTGTAAGAAAAAATGAATATAAGGATACAATAATTAAAAAGGGAGCTTCAATAGGAGCAAATGCAACAATTGTATGTGGACATACGATTGGTTCTTATGCTTTTGTAGGAGCAGGAAGTGTCGTAACACGTGATGTTCCTAATTATGCTTTGGTGGTAGGAAATCCAGCACGTTTTAAGTATTATGTATGTGAATGTTCAGAAAGAATGAGATTTAAAGATAATAAGTTTATATGTCCAATATGTCATAAAGAATATGAGCTTTTAGATGAAGAGGTAAGGAGAGTAAAATAAAATGAAAGAGAAATTGCTTGCAAAAATAGAAAATAAGGAAATTGTTATGGGGGTAGTTGGATTAGGTTATGTTGGACTACCTCTTGCTGTTGAAAAAGCGAAGGCAGGATTTAAGACGATAGGCTTTGATGTTCAAGAAGAGAAAGTAAATTTAGTAAATAAGGGTGTTAATTATATTGGTGATGTTGTCGATACAGATTTAGAGAAGTTAGTTAGTGAAAAGATGCTAATGGCAACGACAGATTTTTCGAAAATTAAAGATGTTGATTTTATAGCAATCTGTGTTCCAACACCTCTTGATAATCATCAACAGCCTGATATTAGTTATGTTGAGTCAAGTGCTATTAATATTTCAAGGTATCTTTCAAAGGACACAATGGTAGTATTGGAAAGTACTACTTATCCAGGTACGACAGAAGAACTTATTAAACCGATACTTGAAAATGGCTCTGGGCTAAAATGTGGAAAGGACTTTTATTTAGGTTTTTCTCCGGAACGTGTCGATCCGGGAAACTTGTATTATAAAACGAAAAATACACCTAAAGTTGTCGGTGCTATCGGTAAAGATGCAACGGAAGTTATTGCTAAAGTTTATCGTAGTGTTCTTGGAGCGGAAATTTATGAAGTATCATCTCCTGCTGTGGCTGAGATGGAAAAAATATTGGAAAATACATATCGTAATATAAATATTGGATTAATAAATGAACTTGCGATGCTATGCAATAAAATGAATATTAGTATTTGGGAAGTAGTAGATGCAGCGAAGACGAAACCTTATGGATTTCAAGCTTTTTATCCAGGACCAGGACTTGGAGGTCATTGTATTCCTTTAGATCCTTATTATTTAGATTGGAAAGCTAGGGAATATGGATTTCATACATCTTTAATTCAAGCGTCGGGAATTATTAATGATCGTATGCCTGAATATTGTTGTGAAAGAGCAGAAAAAGTATTAAATGATTTAAAAATACCTATGTATGATGCTAAGATATTAATTCTCGGTGTTGCCTACAAAAATGATATTGATGATTATCGTGAATCGCCTGCACTTAGAGTAATTGAATGTTTACGTGAAGATAAGGCTAAAGTTGATTTTTATGATTCTTATATACCTGAATATAAATATAAAGGAAAAGTTTATAAAGGCATTCCAAAAATTGATGAAAAAATTATTGCTAATTATGATTTAGTTTTTATTACTTGTGGTCATACTAATATCGACTATGAAATGATTAGTAAAAATGCTAAAGCAATATTTGATACAAGAAATGCGATGAAAAATATTAAAGATAGAAAAAATATTGAACTATTGTAATAGGAGGTAAACATGCGTGACAAAATAAAGATTATTAAAGAAATTATGGAATTACCAAGAGTAAAAATTGAGATAATTGATAATGATCCTACTTTAGAAGTCGAAAAGATGTACAAAAATTTTGTTAAGCGTCATCCTAAGTATAAGATATTTAAAAATAAAACATTAGGTGTTATGCTAATGAAAATTCCTAAAACGGTAGAAGAATATATGTCTTGGATATCGGGGAAGAATAGTGTTAAATATTATAGTAATAGATGTAAAAAATTAGGCTATTATACAGATTATTATATAAAAAATAATTATTTGAAAGATATGTATGAAATAAATACTTCTTCAAGTGTTCGCCAAGGAAAAAGTATGCGTAAACATTATCTTGAAGAAGTTCCTAAGGAAAATGTTAAAGATGCTGTTTCTTATTTTGGTGTATTTACGTCAGATAAGAAGTTAGTAGGATATATTCGTTTAGTCAAAACTCCTAAATTATATGTGATAAGTCAATTACTAGGTCACGCGGAATATCAAAATGATAATATTATGTATTTAATTATTCATGATTTAGTCATTGATTTAATTGAAAAAAATAAGGATAGAGAAGATGATATATATTTAATGTATGATACTTATTTTGGTGGGTCAGATGGAATTAAATTATATAAAAGAAGACATGCTTTTAAGCCTTATAAAGTAAAATGGGTATATAAAGATGAAAAATAAAATAGTAAATAGAATATATAATGATTATTTTATGTCTAGTCGAATGGATGAATATGAAAAGTTACTCAAAACTTTTTTAGATAATGGCTATGAATTTTTGATGATTAGAGATTATAAAAAGAATATTAATAAGAATAAAAAAGTTATTTTTATTAGGCATGATATTGATTCTGATGTTCAAATTGCTCGTGAAATGTTTTTAATTGAAAAGAAGTTAAATATAAAAACAACTTATTATTTTAGATTAGAAACTTTTACTCAAGATTTGGTAAGTGAAATATTAAGTTATGGTAGTGAAGTTGGTTATCATTATGAAGAACTTGCTACTTTTGTTAAAGAAAATAAAATATATAAAAAAGAAGATGTTTTGAATAGTATGACAAAAATTCAAGATATGTTAATTAGTAATATTAAAATGCTTGAGGAGCATTATAATTTTAAAATAACTTCAATAGCTTCACATGGTGACTTTATGAATAGAAAATTAGGGATTACTAATACGGTTATTTATGATAATAGTCTTCGTAAAAAATTAAAACTAATTGAAGCGTATGATCTTGATGACTGTGTTGATTTTAGAACGAGTGATACTATGTATCCTAAGTTCTTTAAAGAAGATCCTTATTTAGCAATATCGAAAAAAGCAAAAAAAGTGTTACTTCTTATTCATACGAGATATTATAAGAGAAATCCTAAAGAGAGATTTAAATTAGATGTAAAAAGATTTATTGATAGTATAAAATATTATAAAATTAATAAATAATATGTAATTTGGAGGTGTAGTGATATGAATAATACAAAAATGAATGTTTTACATATAAATTCATATTATCAATCGGGTAAATTTTATAAATTTTTATATGATGTTGAAAAGAAATATTGTAATATAAAAGTATTTGTTTACACTTCCAATTTGCAAAGTAATAATGATTTTGATTATGGTGATTATTCGGTTATAAGTAAATGTTATAATAAGTATGATAGATTGATTTTTCATTTAAAACATATGAAGGTATATAGGGATATTTTAAAAAAAATTGATGTAAAAAAATATGATATAATGCATGCACATTCTTTATTTTCAAATGGTTATATTGCTTATAGATTAAATAAAAAGTTTAATATTAAGTATGTTGTTGTAGTTCGTAATACTGATGTAAATGTATTTTTTAAGAAGGTTTTTTATCTTAGAAGTTTAGGAAGAAAAATATTAAAGAAAGCAGAAGCAATTATTTTTTTGTCAAAGGGTTATCAAGATATCGTTATGGAAAAATATATGGGGAATGATTCTGAAATTTTAAGGAAGTCATTTATTATTCCAAATGGAATTGATAATTTTTGGTTAAAAAATAGAAAAAGTAAAAAACTTGAAAAAAATAAAGACATTAATTTAATTTATACTGGCAGAATCGAAAGAAACAAAAATATTTTAACGACTGCTAAAGCAGCAGAAATATTAATTAATAAAGGTTATAAAATTAAGCTTAAGATGATTGGAAGTATTTCTGATAATGAATATTATAACGAAATAATGAAATATGATTTTGTCAGTTGGAAAGATAAATTATCAAAAGAAGATTTAATCAAGGAATATCAAACGGCTGATATATTTGTAATGCCATCAATATATGAAACATTTGGACTATCTTATGCTGAAGCTATGAGTCAAGGCTTACCAGTAATTTATTCGAAAGGTCAAGGCTTTGATAATCAGTTTAGTGAAGGAGAAGTAGGTTATCACGTTACAAGTTTGGATCCTGTTGATGTTTCGGAGAAAATAGAAAAAGTATTAGAAAATTATAATGACATTTCTATAAGATGCAGTGAAAAATGTGATAAATTTAATTGGGAAAAGATTGGAAAAGAGTACGTTGATTTATATGAAAAACTTATTGAGAAAAATTAATGTGAACGTTATTTTAGTAATATGGATATATATGGATTTTATTGCACTTTTAATGGGACTTTTAATACCTGGATTTTATGGTTCATTAATTAAATATTTTATTTTTAGTTTACTTACGTTAGTGGCTTTAGTGCATAGTAATTTTTATATATCGAAGAAGTTACTTTATTTTATTATAATTTATCTATCTTTATTGTGCCTTAATATTTTGCTAGTCGATTATAAATATTATGTTATTATTGATGGTTTAACTTCATTAGTAATGTTATTACCTTGTTTTTATATTGTAAGTAATAAAGAATTTAATTTTGATAGTTTTTTGGAAAAATGGAATGATTTTTCATATGTTAATAGTATATTTATTTTACTTAGTTTTATATTATATTATTTTAAAATTGCTTCGTATAATATTTTTGCGGTAATAATTTTGCCTAATTTGTTAATTCAGTGCTATTCTTATTCTAAAGTAAAAGAAAAAAAGATGAATCTTTTATATATCATTACTGAATTCTTGCTATTAATTTTATTTGGGGGAAGGCTAGCATCAATGGTTGCTTGCATAATAATTCTTTATGCACTTATCTTTTTGAGAAAGACAACTGTTAAAAGAAAATTAATAACTTTTGGTTCTTTATTTTTAGCAGGGGTTTTAATTTTAATAAACTTAAAATATATTCTTTGGGGAATTAATTCTATTTTGAAATTTCTAAACATTTCTTCGAGAAATATTATTCTATTATCAGAGCAACTTGAAAGTGGAAGTTTATGGAGCAATTTATATTTATCAAGAAGAGATATTATTTATACTAAATTACTTGATTATTTAAAATATACCTGGCTATTACCAAGTGGTTTTGGAGTAACGAGATATTTATCAAATGGAGCATTTTATCATGCTCATAACATCTTTTTACAAATGGCTACAATGTTTGGTGTTCCTCTTTCAATTGTACTAATTGTTATCTTTGTAATATATTTTAAGAAAAGGTTATTTTCTTCAAAAAAAATGGCAAATTTTTTAGTTTTACTACTAATTTTTTATGGTGTTCGTTCCATTTTTGATACATATTTTTTGACTCATTATGCTTCGGTTTTGTTATTAGCATTAGTTTTTCTTTATCAAGAAAAAGAATATGTCAGTTTTAAAAAGATGGTTATGAGTGTTGTTACCAATATTCTTTGGCTTTTACCTAATAGGGCTTTGGCTCATAAAATATTTTATTTTCTAAGAACAAGGAAAAAATTAAATTTAGATGATCCAAAAACATTAAATGAAAAAATACAATATTTAATAGCGAATGTTCATGAACAAAGAGAAGCAGATTTAGCGGATAAATATAAAGTTCGTGATTATATTAAAAAACTTGGTTACGATGATTTACTTCCTAAGTTATATGCAACATATAGTAGTGTCGATGAAATTGATATTTCTAAATTACCTGATACTTTTGTTTTGAAGGCCAATAATACTTCGGGTTATGTTTTTGTATGCACTGATAAGAAAAAATTTGATTTAGAATTTGTAAAAAAACAATTAGATATAGCAATGCATCAAAATTTTGGTAAAAAAAGTTTGGAATATCATTATTCTTTGATAAGGCCTTTAATTGTTTGTGAAGAGTATATTGGGGAAATTGATGATTTGCCAATTGATTATAAATTTTATTGCTTTGATGGAAAGGTAGATAGTGTTTTACTCAATACTAATCGTACAAAGGAGCTGAAGTTTGATTTTTATGATTTGAATTTTAAATATTTAAATTATATTTATGATAATTTTAAAAATGGTCATAAAGCAAAGAAACCGAAAAATTTTGATAAGATGGTTAAAATTGCTTCTGATTTATCAAAAGGTTTTCCATTTGTTCGTGTCGATTTATATAATTGTAACGGTAAAATATATTTTGGAGAAATGACTTTTACACCACATTCTGGTGTTATTGATTATATTACTGAGGAAGGACAAAGATATTATGGCAGCTTGGTTGATTTATCAGAGGTGAAAAAGCATGAACAGGACTAAAAAAACATTTTTAAATACAATTATAAATATTTTAGCGATGGTTGTACTTGGCATATTAACTTTTGCAAGAACAGCAGTTATAGTATCTTCATATGGTTCAGAAATAAATGGTATAATGCAATTATCTAACCAACTTTTTTCTTATTTAGTATTGCTAGAAAGTGGCATATGTGGAGCATACGTTTTAAAGTTTTATAAACCAGTAGTTAAAAACGAGAGAAAAAAAGTTGCATCAATTTTTAGAGGACTTACGAATTCTTTACAAAAAATTGCTGTTAAAATGTCTATTGTAATGGTTGTAATCGCGGTTGTTTATCCTTTATTTATTAATAAAGAAAATGTATCATATTTGCAATTAATTATTATTTTAATTATTTTGGGTATTCGTTTTGTATTACCTTATTTCTTATATGTTTCGAAAAAGAATTTCTTGATGGCAATTGAAAAAAGAAATATAATGGATATTGTCGATACAGCTGAAAAGATAGCGATTGTTATTTTAGAGATAATTCTTATGAAAGTCTTTAAAGTTCGAATTGAACTTGCTCTATCGGTAGGTATTATCATTATCTTGATTACAAATACGATTTATAATTTTATATTAAAGAAGAATTATAAAGAAGTACTTAGAAAAGATATTAAGCCATCTTACGAAGCAAATAGCATGACAAAAGATGTAATGGTACATCAAGTAAGTACATTAGTGTATAATGCATCAGATAGTATTGTTCTTTCTATTTCATCAGGTCTAAATTATGTAACGCAATATAATGCTTATTATGCTTTAATATCGTATGTTTCAACAATTATTGACAAGTTTGCTTTAAATATTAGAGTTATTTTTGGTTTAAAGAATGCTAATAATGATAAAAATATGGTAGAGGTATTTGTTCGAATATCGATTTTGATATTTGCTTTTGCATCTATTGTAACAAGTACTTTCTATGTTATGGCAAGTCATTTTGTTACTCTTCAAATTGGTTCTATTTATACTTTAAATAGTTTATGTGTAATATTATTTTCACTTATTTTATTTTCTAAAATGTTTATGCCTATATATGAATCAATTAGAAGTGCTTTTGGTCTTTATAAAGAATCTAAGAAATTTGTAATTATTCAAGCAATGCTCAATTTGATATTGTCTTTTATCTTGGTGGTGCCTTTTGGAATATCAGGAGTTTTAATTGCTACGATTATTAGTTTATATTTTATTTATATTCCGTGTAATTTATTACTTATTGATAAAAGGGTATTTAAATGTCGTGATATTAAGGCTGTAAAATTTATTATTTTATCTTCATTATCGACGATTGTTAGTATTTTGCTATCGATGACAATATTTAAGTTTTTATCTTTAGATATTAGTTGGATTTCGTTTATAATTAAAACAGTAATAACAGTTTTGGTTTCTGTAATAGTTAATATTATAGCATTCTTTTTAATTAAGATTAATTTGCTTAAAGAAGTAAAAACGGTAGTGTTAAAGATTATTAAATAATGATATTGGTTAAATGAAAAAGGAAGATTGATAAAAAATGAAAAAAAGGGTGAGTATATTATTGGTAATCTTGTGGATGATAGTAATATTTATAATGTCATCTTTTAATGCGAAAGTATCAGGTGAGCAAAGCAGCTTAATTGTTAATTTCATTGCTAATCTTTTTAATATTAGTAATACGGAAACAATTAGTTTTATAATTCGAAAATTAGCACATTTAACTGAGTATTTTATTTTGGGGTATCTTGTTTCAAATATGTTAAGAGTGCATAATAAAAGATTATATTTAGGTATTATTATATGCTTATTATATGCTGCGAGTGATGAAATACATCAGTTATTTGTTTATGGTAGAAGCGGACAAGTAACAGATGTTTTAATTGATACAGTTGGAAGTTTAATGGCAATAACTTTATTTTATATATTTAAGAAAAAGCATATAATTAATTGAGTATGAAAGATATGGTACTTATTCAAGTTATATGTTATAATTGATATGGAAAATAAGAAAAATTAGATTGTTTTTAAAGTGATTTTAGTGTAAAAAAAATAAAAAGGGAAATAATTTAAGTAAGTAGGGTGATATGAATGGCTAAGAAAAAAAAGGTAGCAAGTAATACAAATTCAAAGAGTAATATTTCGAAAAGAAGAAAGAGAAGGAAAATAAGAAATATAATATGTTTAGTAACGGGTCTTTTATTTACTATTTTAACGATAACGTTAATTGTATTTTTAAAGATGCTTAATATTTTACCTGATGTTTATTTTACGATAGTATTTGTAATTCTTGGTATTATTACATTTGTTATTGATTTCTTTTTGTTACTTAGATTTAAAAATAAACTCTTTAGGTTTTTAAAATATGTCTTTTTATTAATTACTATAATATTAATAGGTTGCTATTCTTACGGTATTTATTCGCTTAATAAAACGTTAAATTTATTTGATAATATTATGATGATAAGTAAAGAAGTATCTAATTATTATATTGTTGTACTTAGTTCATCGAAATATAAGGAAACATCTGATTTAGATGGTCATAGTGTTTCTTATTACTTCAATACGGATAAGAAAGTTTTAGATAGTATTAAGATGGATCTTGATTATAGTATTGAAAATGATTTAATTAAAATGAAAGATAAACTTATAAATGGTGATGTTGACGCTATTATCGTAAGTGATATTGTTTTAAATAGATATGAAGAAGATGATGAAGAGTTTTCTTCAAAGATTCGAGTTCTTGAAACGATATCTATTTCAAGTGAAATAGAAGATATTACCAAAAAAGTAACGATGAAGAATACGCCGTTTAGTGTTTTAATTAGTGGTATTGATACTTATGGTGATATTAATATTACTTCGCGTAACGATGTTAATATTGTAGCAACGGTTAATCCTAATACGAATGAGATATTACTTACTTCAATTCCGAGAGATTACTATGTTCAATTACACGGAACAACGGGACCTAAAGATAAACTTACACATGCTAGTTATTATGGTATTAATATGGCTGTTCAAACGATTGAAGATATATTAGATATTGATATTAACTATTATGTAAAAGTTAATTTTACGACAGTTGTTGAACTAGTTGATGAAGTTGGTGGTGTAGAAATAAACTCTGATAGGTATTTATATCTTGATGGATGTAATGTTAGAAAAGGAATAAATACATTAAATGGCAAATGTGCGCTTGCTTATGCTAGAGAAAGAAAATCTTATGAAGATGGCGATAGGCATAGGGGCCGCAACCAACAAGATATTATAACCGCTATATTTAAGAAGCTTACGAGTGGTACGACTATTATTACGGAATATAATAATATTATTGATGTTTTAAATGGTAAATTTGCGACAAATATGGATATGAATGATGTATCAGAATTTATTAAGTATGAAGTTGGTGATTTGGGTAGTTATACGATTAAGTCAATTCAATTAGATGGTTATGGATCATCAGGAGAAACATATTCTTATCCAGGACAAGATTTGTGGATAATGATACCTTATGAAGATACGATTACTAATGCTAAAACATTGATAGGTAAAATGTTAAAAAATGAAAAAATTAATTAATTTGAAAGGCGATATAAATCGTCTTTTTTTGATGAAATATCTTGTTATTTATAGATAATTTTGATACAATTTTCTTGGATGTGATAAAGTGCAGAGATATTTTGCTAAAGATAATAAATTGAATCTTAGAGATAGTGATATACATCATATTAAAAATGTTATGAGAATGAAAATGGGAGATTTAGTAGAGGTTGTTTGGAACAATACTTTGTATATTTGTTCTATTGATAAAATTGATCCTTTAACTTTAAGCATTAAGGAAGAAAAAGAAGAGCAAAATAATCTTTTTTTAGATGTAACAATAGCAATTGGACTTGTTAAGGAACAGAAGATGGATTTGATTTTACAAAAATTAACGGAACTTGGGGTAAATAAAATTATTCCAGTTACAATGGAAAGAAGTATTGTTAAATTAGATAAAGATAAATTTAAGAAGAAAAAAGAACGTTGGGAAATGATTTGTAAGGAAGCAAGTGAACAATCGAAGAGAACAAATATTCCAATTATTGAAGATATGATGGGGATAAAAGATTTAGCAAATATCGATGCTGATTACAAGTTAGTAGCATCGACAAAAGAAAAAAATAAAATGTTTAATTACTATTTACAAAAGATAAATAATTGTGCTAAAATTATAGTGGTAATAGGCCCCGAAGGCGGTATTAGCGACGGGGAAGAAGAACTATTAAATAGTTTAGGATATGACTCAGTTTCATTTGGTAATTTAATATTTAGGGTGGAGACGGCAGTAATATATGTAGCGTCAATATTTAATTTTTACAGTAGTATGAGGTGAAAACCATGAATAGTTTAAATTTATTTATCGATTTTTATAATGATTTGTCAGCGGATGGTTTATTTTTCTTTTGGATATGTGTTTTTTTATTCTGTTTTTTAATCTTTTTATGTGTTGTATTACTTGTTAAAAATAATAATTTGATGAAGTTACTTAAAGAAGAACGCTATCAGAAAAATGATGCTACTGTTAGCGAAAGTAATAGTGAAGTAATTCCTTTGCAAGTACAAGAAGAAACAGTAAATGTGGTAGAAGAAAAAAAGGAAGAAGAACTTCCAAAAGAAGAAGTAAAAGAAGAACCAAAAGGTCCTTACAGTAAAAATGTCTTAAGAGAAATGAATACGAGAATGCAAACTTCACCAATCCATATTGAAAGGGAAACTAGTAATGTTTTTGATAAAAATCCTTTACAGTTAGAAGTTAATCTAGATGATGATGTTGATAATAATTTAAGTGATGATATTGTAAATAAGATACAAAATGAATATCAATCATCAAATATTGAACTTACGGATTATGAAAGGAAACAAGAGGAAGAGGCTATTATAAGTTGTCAAGAACTACTTAAAACGAGAGATAAGATATATAATATAACGGAAGAAGGGGAGACAAATGAGTTTATTGATGAACTTAAGTCTCTTAGATCAGATTTGAAATAAGCATAGTGATATGCTTTTTTTTCGACATATATTTAGGAATTATCACTATATAATAGTAGTGGTGATAATATGATAAAGAAGATGAAACTTAAAAATAATGTTAAAAAGGGGATTAAAAAATCTTTTCTATATATAATATTTATTTATTTTGTTTTTTCGATAACTTTTTATTATTCACTTAGAAATAGTAAGGAAATTAATAATACGAATTTTATTAATTTTTTACTTAAAGGTGGTAATAGTCATTTGATAGGAGATTATAAACTAGTTAATTTTGTGAATGGCAGTACTAAATTTTTATTTAATATTGATATTACAAGACCTACGACGATTCTCGATAATGGAATATTTATGTATGGTAATGAAGAAAAGGTTTTAGAAGTTACTCATAATGATGACTATAGTAATTTAGAGGAACTAAAGAAAGTTAGTTCATATATTGAAGATCCTAATCCTGTCGATATGGAAAAACCGATTATTTATATATATAATTCACATCAATTAGAAAATTATGATAGTCAGAATTTAGATATATATGGAATTACTCCAAATGTTTTAATGGCATCTTATTTACTTAGGGAAAAACTTAATAATAGGGGATTATCGACAATTGTTGAAAGTACAAATATGACAGAATTTTTGAATTTGAATGGTTGGGATTATTCGCAGGCTTACAATGCTTCAAGAATATTTATACTGGATAAAAAAAATAAATATTCGACTTTAGAATATTTTGTTGATTTACATCGTGATTCGGTGAGTAAAAGTATTACAACTGCTGATATAAATGGTAAAAGTTATGCAAGAATACTTTTTGTGTTGGGATTAGAAAATAGTAATTATGCTGAAAATGAAAAAACAATGTCAGAAATTAATAATCTTTGTAATAAATATTATCCTGGTTTATCGAGAGGAATATATAAAAAAGAGGGAGCAGGAGTAAATGGGGTATATAATCAGGATATAAGTAGTAAATCGATTCTTATTGAAGTTGGAAGTACAGGAAATAATATTGATGAGGTTTTGAATACGATTGAGGCTTTATCAAATGTTTTATATTTTTATATTAAGGGGGAATAGTCTGAAAACAAAAACAAAATTCATTTTATAAGAATAGGTAAAAAAGGGCAGACTTCCCCTTACCCCAAAGAAA
>CANRJI010000008.1 GCA_947630885.1 uncultured Bacilli bacterium | reverse complement strand
ATCTCCTGCAACAACATTGGAAAAAGAAGAAGAACGTCTTCGCAAACTCATTAAGACTGTTGAAGAACGTCTAAAAAGGAGAAGAGTGTTAGAAGAAAATTACTATGATTCGACAGGCCGCCGAATAACTGGTTTTCAAGCTATTATTTCCGAAGATGAACTAAAAGAAAAGAAAGAACGTTTATCTCTTATAAGTAAATATCTTGAAACTGCCAGTGAAATTGATAATATAACTAAAAGTATCAGTGATTTAAAAGTTTTACTTGATGCTGAAAATGCCAAAAAAGATGATTACAATACTAAAAACAAAATTTTAGAAGATGAATTGTTTTCTGCCTTTTCAGAAATTTGCCAAGAGGATGAATATTGTAAAAATATCAAAGATGAAGAAGTTTCATCAGAATTAGATAAAGTTAAAAATCAAGTTGAAGAGACAAAAGAAACATTAGAAATAACTAAAGAAAGCGTTGGAAGTTTAATCGAAAGCGGTCTCGATGAAGATTATACTTCATATATCGAAGAAGCCACTCGAAACTATTGTGTTTCGAAAAACCATGAATTGTCTCTCGAAATATATGCTGAAGTAATTAAACTAGAAGATGACTTTAAATTAATTTATTCTAAACGTGAAAGATTAGTAAAATTATTAAATGAAAAAAATGATCTTCGTAAAGATATGCCTGATCCATTACAAAACTTATATGCTCATTTAAGAAAATTAGTTCTTGAGCAATTAGAAATATTAAATCGCGAAAAAGAAGTTCTCGAGAATATATCGAGTTACGAAAGTCGTATTTCCTTTAAGGAACAAAGACTAGACGAACTAAATGAAGAAAACAATTCTGTTGAAACTCTTGCTATTTTAAGAGAGTATGGTATTATCGAAACATATGATACTGATGAAGTAGGCATATCTCCTAGTGAAGAATTAGAAGAGAGTAGTAGTTATTTAGAAGATCCTAATTATGAAAAAGAGCAAATTCCTTCTTTTGAAGCATTGGATATACCAGTTCTCGAAGATATTGAAGTACCACAAAATGAAGATGTCGTAAAAGAAGAGTATGATCCATATCGTATAAAAGAAGTAATTGATTATCCTCGAACATTAAATATTGGTTTAGCTAAATTAAAAGGTGAAAGTGTTCGTGAAAAAGTAAATAAAAAACTAAACCCTCCAGAGTCTGAGGAAGCTTTAAGTGGTATAATATCAATTCCTGATACTAAAGAAGAAGTAACTCCTCCTAATGAAGAGGAAACTCCAAAAGTACAAGAACCACCTATTTTTTCACTACCATCAATTGAAGAAGAATCATCAAACAAAAATAACGATGTCGCTTCAAATGATAGCCAAATAAATAGTTATGATATTCCACCTGTTTGGACTTCTCCAGTTATTGACACTGCCCCAAATGTTTCTTTTGATAATCCAACGAGTGCAAGTCAAATTCCAATCATGCAAAATAATGAAATGACTGAGGAACATGCTGATAGTCCTAAAACAGATACTAACAATCTGTTTTGGGTACCAGTATCTGATACCAAACTAGAAGGTAGTTCATTTCCTAACATCAATATTCCCATAATGGATAAAAGTACCGCTAATGAAAGTAACAATAGTTTTCCCTTTCCCCCAATAAATTAATTAAAGGAGATTTAAAAATGTTAGATATTGATAAAGTTATTGTATTAGAAAATAATGAAAAGTATTTAATTTTGGATAAAGCAGTTCAAGATGATATCGAGTATTACTATATTGCTAAAGTAAATGAAACCGAAACCGATATCGAAAACAATTTTAAATTAGTTACTGTTAAAGAAAAAAAGGGAAATAGGGTTATTGAAGAAATTGTTGGAGCGGATAAATTAAAAGAGATACTTCCTCTTTTCGTTAATCAATTATAAACTTATATAGTAATAAAAAACTGAAGTAGATTTGATGTAAACTTAGTTAGGAGACATCAATTCTATCTCAGTTTTTTTTAAACCCTTAAAAGCAAGTATCATTCATCGATAATATTCTAATCTGAAAGGAATAGGTATAATATCATAACCTAATTTTGATATTCTTCTAACGACGTATATAAGAAGCATATTATTATCTATTTCATGTTCTAAGTTCATTCTTTTTAGTACGTCTTTAAAAACTCCTGTCCATGATAGTTCAGTCTTATTATTATATTTAAAAACTTCATCGACAATTTTAATAACAATTTCTGATTCGTGTCCTTTTCTTAAATCCATATCTTCCTCCATACCCATTATATAATATTAATTATTAATAAAATGTAACCTATTTGGTTACAAGCACCGCTGTTTTCCATATTTACTTATAATTTAATTTTTGCTATAATTAATTAGGATGGTGTTACTTTTATGGATTATATTACTCTAGATAATTTTGAAGGGCCACTTGATTTATTATTACACTTAGTAAAAGAATCTAATATTGATATATGTGACATATCAGTTGCTTCTCTTGCGGATAAATATTTAGAATACATAAATAAAGAAGAAAACTTAAATATCAATATCAGTTCTTCTTATCTAGTCATGGCGGCCGAGCTTATGTATTTAAAATCAAAGTCTCTACTTCCTACTACCAATAATGAAGAAGAAACTGATGAAGAATTAACGAAGGAAAATTTAATAAATAAATTAATTGAATACAAAAAATATAAAGAATTAACTCCTGAATTCAAACGCCTTGAAGAAGAACGTCAAAAAATATATATTAAAGGGCCTGAAAAAGTATCTGACTATATTGACCATCTTGAAGAAAAAGGTGAGTTAAGTGCTCTCGTTGAAGCTTTTCAAAAATTTCTCGAAAGAAAAGAGTCTGAGAAGCCTCTTGAAACGACAATTACCAATCGTGAATATTCCATAAAAGAGAGAAAAAGTAATATCAAAAATATTTTACAACATAAAAAGAAAGTTTATTTCAATGAATTATTTGAAGAAAATAATAGACCGTATATCGTTGTTACCTTTCTTTCCATTTTAGAAATGGTCAAAGAAAAAGAAGTTATAATTACTCAAAGTCATAACTTTGAACAAATACTAATAGAATTGAGGGATTAGCATGGAAGAAATTGTTGAGGGTCTTTTATATGTTCAAGGAGACCTTGGAATAACTATCAATCAAATTGAAGACATATTAAACATTGATGAAGAGAGCGCTAAAAAAGTTGTCCTTAATTTAAAAAATTATTATGATGAGAATAAAAGGGGATTAAGAATCAACTTTTTAGGCAATACCATTAAATTAACTACTCGAGAAGAGCATCGTCAGTATTATCAAAAACTTCTTGAAGAGCCATCTTCGAATACCTTATCACAATCAGCTCTCGAAACTTTAGCTATAATCGCATATAATGAACCTATTACCAGAGTTGAAGTTGATACGATGCGTGGTGTCGATTCCACTTACATTATTCGAAGATTACTTGCCAAAGGTCTCATCAAAGAATGTGGTCGTTCCGACTTGCCAGGAAGACCTATTTTGTATAAGACGACTGATGATTTTCTTGATTATTTTGGTCTCGCTTCAAAAGATGATTTACCAAATATAGAATATTTAGAAGAAGAATCTAATCCTAAAGATTTATATACTTCTATATATAAGGAGAATGATTATCATGAATGATGAAAGAGTAGTAACTAGTTTAGAATTAGATGAAGATCGTGAATTATCAATTAGACCCAGTACACTAGATGAATATGTTGGTCAAAGTGAAATAAAAGAAAATTTACGTGTTTTCATTAAATCAGCTCTTATGCGTGGTGAAAGTTTAGATCATATTTTATTATATGGCCCTCCTGGTTTGGGTAAAACAACTCTTGCCTATATTATTGCCAATGAATTAGGTAGTAATATAAAAACCGCCTCAGGTCCTTCTATCGAAAAAGCTGGTGATTTAGCCGCTATCTTATCGACTCTTGAAGAAGGAGATGTCCTTTTTATTGATGAAATTCATCGTATCCCTCGTTATATTGAAGAAATACTTTATCCTGCCATGGAAGACTACTATCTCGATATTATCGTTGGTACCGATGGTTCATCAAGAAATATCAAAATTAATTTGCCTAAGTTTACTTTAGTTGGTGCAACGACGAGAGCTGGTGATTTATCAAGTCCCCTTCGTGATCGTTTCGGTATTATTGCCAAATTAAACTATTATACTGATGATGAATTATATCAAATTATCAAACGAACATCCTGTGTTTTAGATACACCTATAACCGATGATGCTGCCCGTTGTTTAGCCAGTCGTAGTCGCGGAACACCACGTATAGCAAACCGTCTCTTCAAAAGAATTAGAGATTTTGCTCTTGTCTATGGCGAGGGAATTATAAATGAAGACATTTTAGAACCATCATTAAATAAATTAGGAGTTGATAAAACAGGACTTGATGATACTGACCGTAATTTATTACTAGCCATTATCGAAAGATTTAATGGAGGACCTGTAGGTATTGATGCCCTTGCATCTTCAATAGGAGAAGAAGCTTCAACTATCGAAGACGTTTATGAACCGTTTCTTCTTCAACAAGGTTATCTTAAAAGGACCGCTCGAGGACGGACTGTTACTGATAAAACTTATGAATATTTAAACATTGAAAAATAGAGATGTCAAATTAATGTAACTAAAAAGTACTAAAAAAGTATTTACAAAGCATAAATTTTAGTGTATTATTATTATGTTCCTTGTGCTTTGTTATTGGTACCTCTTACCATAACTAGGTCAAAGGTGAAACTAAAATAAGGAGGAAGAAAATGGCTTTAGCAAAAGAAAAGAAAGCAAAAATCATTAAAGAATTTGCTCGTGATGAAAAAGATACAGGCTCTCCTGAAGTTCAAATTGCAATTCTTACAAATGAAATTAATGCTTTAACTGAACACTTAAAAAATAACAAACAAGATAAGCACTCTAAAAGAGGTTTACTTATCAAAGTTGGTAAAAGAAGAAGTTTGTTAAACTATCTATTAAAAAGCGATGTCAAAAGATATCGTGCACTAGTTGAAAAGCTAGGACTTAGAAGATAAAATATCAAAAAGTAGGCACTCTTTTTTGGGTGCCTTTAAATTGGAAAAAAATTAATAAATACTATTAGTTTTAGTATATAGGAGGTAAAAAATGAAGAAAGTATTTGAATTAGATTTTTATGGAAGAAAGATTGTCGTTGAAAATGGTGAACTCGCTAAACAGGCCGATGGAGCTGTTTTAGTAAGATATGGAGATACTGTTGTCTTAAGTACTGCTGTCGTAAGTAAGACTGCTAATCTATTATCCGATTTCTTTCCTTTGATGGTTTTATACCAAGAAAAGTTATATTCAGTTGGTAAAATACCTGGTGGATTTATTAAGAGAGAAGGAAAGCCGACTGATGCTGCCACTTTAGCGGCTCGTATGATTGATAGACCACTAAGACCATTATTCCCTGAAGACTTCAAAAATGAAGTTCAAATAGTTAATACCGTATTATCAGTTGACCAGGATAATTCACCTGAACTTACAGCTTTATTAGGATCATCTCTTGCTGTATCAATTAGTAAAATACCATTTAATGGACCAGTAGCAGCTGTCAAAGTTGGTAGGGTTGGTGGTAAACTTATTATTAATCCAACTATTGCCGAAGCCGAAGAATCCGATATCGATTTAACAGTTGCCGGAACCAAAGACGCTATCAACATGGTTGAAGCAGGCGCTCGTGAAGTATCGGAAGATGATATGCTAGAGGCTTTACTCTTTGGTCATGAAGCTATCAAAAAACTTATTGCTTTTGAAGAAGAGATAATTGATTCCATCGGTGTTGCTACTATGGAATATGAACGTCTAGAAATAACTGATGAACTTCGTCATGAAGTAGATAGTTATGTAAGAGAAAGATTAGATGCAGCTCTCCGTATTAAAGATAAATTAGAAAAATATGCTACAATTGATAGTTTGCAAGAAGAAGTAGTTAATAAGTATCAGATTGAAAATGAAGATACTCTCAAGCCTGATGCCTTAAAAGAATTACTAACGAAAGTTGCTTTAATTTTCCATGATATCGAATATGAATTATTTAGAAATATTGTCGTAAAGGAAAAGACTCGTGCCGATGGAAGAAAGATGGATGAAATAAGACCATTATCGACAGATATTGATTTACTTCCACGTACACATGGTTCAGCTCTCTTTACGAGAGGACAAACTCAAGCACTTGCTACTGTCACTTTAGGTGCTTTAGGAGAACATCAAATTTTAGATGGCTTAGGTATTGAAGACGCTAAAAGATTTATGCTTCATTACAATTTTCCAGCTTTTTCCGTTGGAGAAACAGGAAGATATGGTGCTCCTGGAAGGCGTGAAATAGGTCATGGCGCTTTAGGAGAAAGAGCCTTATCTTATGTTATTCCAAGTGAAGAAGAGTTCCCTTATACCATTAGAGTTGTTTCGGAAATTCTCGAAAGTAATGGTTCATCAAGTCAAGCCACTATTTGTGCCGGAACAATGGCTTTGATGGCCGCTGGTGTTCCTATCAAAAAACCAGTCGCGGGTATTGCTATGGGTCTTATTACCAATAATAAAGATTATACTATTTTAACTGATATTCAAGGAATGGAAGATCATTTAGGCGATATGGACTTTAAGGTAGCGGGTACCAGAGATGGTATAACGGCTTTACAAATGGATATTAAAATTGATGGAATTAATAAAAAAATTCTTAAAGAAGCTCTTGCCCAAGCCAAAAAAGCTCGTTTTGAAATTCTCGATGTCATCGAAAAACAAATTAAAGAACCACGAAAAGAAGTATCAAAATATGCTCCTAAGACCGAATGCTTTATGATTAATCCTGATAAAATTAAAGACGTCATTGGTCGTGGAGGCGAAATGATTACCAAAATTATTCTCGAATGTAGTAATGTTAATACCGTAAATGACATTAATGCCGTTAAAGTAGATATTGAAGATGATGGTCGTGTTGTTGTTTACCATACTGATCGTGAAATCATCAATAAAACAGTTGAAAGAATCAAAAATATCGCTCGTGAAGTTGAAATGGGTAAAATTTATACGACGAAAGTTGTTTCTGTCGAAGACTTTGGGGTCTTTGTCGAATTATGGCCTGGTTGTGAAGGTTTAATTCATGTATCACAACTTGATACGAAGAGAGTAGACAAGCCTAGTGATTTATTTAAAGTAGGCGATGAAATAATCGCAATTGCTACAGGCTATGATAAAAAAGGCAAATTAAATTTATCTCGTAAAGAATTATTAAAAAAATAGTAAAGTAATTAAAAAGGTAGCATCGTTCTACCTTTTGTTATTTCATAAATTTTCCATAACCTAGTCAAGAAAATAAACGGTTCCTTTCACGTAAATAATTTTTTGACAAATATCATACCAATTATAACACATATCGCATTTTTTCTTGCAAAAATAGTATCATTAATGTATAATATAGATTACAAACTGGAGGTTATTATGTCCGAAAAAGATAAATTTAAAGTTCGTATGCGTGCTCGAATATTAAGAGTTAGCGCCGATAATATAGAAAAATTAAAAAAAATTGATGATTCAATATATGAAGAATTAGCGGCAATAAAAGATAATCGTATATTCCTCGGCTATATAAAAGTTGCAACAGCAGGTTATAAAAATAATACTGAGATAAAAGCAGCCATTCATATTTTTCATGCTTGTAGTAGTGTAAATAGCAGTAATATAGGAGTTATCAATATATTAACTGATGAAGATTTTATTAATTCCCATGTTGCATGGATTATTGCTGAAGATATTGATTGTTATTCTAATTATAGAATGCTTATTTTATCAGATATTTATGACTTTATCAAAAATAGTAAACAAAGTAGTTTAGAATATAAAGAGAAATGCGTTGGATTAATATTAAAAGCCATTTCTAAATATGGTTATAAAGAAGCCCAAGGAATTATCGAAATTTTATCAAATTCTCGTCTTACTGAAGAAAATCTTGCTTTACCTAGTGCCGAATTAATGGTCAAAAATTCAGTAATATCACATTACGTTAAACATCTTATCAAAAGTGATATTGCTATTAAAAGTGGAACTGCCAAAGAAGGACTAAAAATTCTTGCTCAAGTTAATAACACTCAAAGCGCATCATCTATCTGTAATGTCTTAACTGATGAAGATACTATTAAAGCCGGAGTTGCTGTAGATGGTGCTAAAATAATCACAACTTGTACTAGTAACATTAATACTCATTATACTGAACTAGTACTAACAAATGCCGAAGCATTAGCGTCTGGTAAAGCTAAAGAAGGAGCATCAGTCGTTAGTATGGCAAGTGCTGAATATAATGCTCGAAATATGTATCAGGTATTAACAAATCCTAAAATAATAAAATATGGTCTTTCTCTTGAGGGGGCAAAAATTATTAATAAAGCAGTTAATCCTTATTCTTCTGACCTAGCCGAAGAATTATTGAGTGAGGTAAATGATCAAAATCTTCCTTACCTTCTCGAAGCTGTTGAGATTGTTAGTAATACCATTGAATATGAGAAAGTTGAGGCTATGTGTGATATCTTTTTATCACCAGTTGCTCTTAAAGCAGGAACTGTTATTGAAGGAATTCGTTTAGTTTTGAGTGCAAATGAGTATAAAGCTAATTTAATATCTCTTGCTTTGAAGGATCAAACATTAGATGAACTAAAATTATCTATGGATGTTGCCAAAGTAGTAGCAGGTAAATTTACTAAAGAAAATTTAGATAAAGTTAAAAAAGCTTTAGAAGATGAAAAAGTTAAAAGCTCAATTAACCCAGAACTTATTAAAGAAATAGAAATTATTATTTTAAAAGATAAAATAAATAAGTTATTGACTTTATTTGGTTATACTATCGAAGGAGCTATCGCCGTTCAACAAGTATATGGTGTTTTATCAGCTCTTCTTGGAGCTAGTGCTATTGATGAATTAGTAAAATTAGCAGAGTCAGAAGAAGAGACTATAAAAAGAGCCACGATTACTATCCATATAAATAAATTAAATAAAGCTAATCCAAAACATCTTGTAAAACAAATAATAGAAGGAAAGTTAGACTAATTACTTTCCTTTTTTTATATCGAACTTACAATATGTAAAATTACTAAATATTATTGCTTTATTCCTAAAAATATAGTACAATTAACTTAAGAATACGAGGAGGAAGGGAAATGAAATTAAATAGGAAAGGGCAGACACTTGTTGAATACGTGTTAATTATCTCGTTAATTACAGTGCTTGCTATTGCTTTGGTTCGAGTATTTGGTGGCTATCTTCAAGATGCCGTAACAAAAATGGGTTGTAATATTTCAGGAAAAGAATACGTTGAAGGGGAAAAAGTTGGCTCTGGCTATTGTGCGGGCGATGAAGGAAAATTGTTTGAATAGAATATAAAACGACAAAAAGTTTATATTCTTTTTTTTATAATCAATATATGAAGATATATATTGATTTATTTTTTTTATTTAATGTAATAATGGATGCTACGATAGTTACTTCGACAGGTATCATTTTAAAAAGACAGACAAGTCTGATGAGGCTTTTCTTATCTTCTCTAATCGGAGGCTTTTCTTCCATTCTTCTATTTACTTCTTTAAATAAAATAATTATTGAAATTATCTCTATCATCATCATATCAATAATTGCTTTTCACTATCGAAATTTAAGATATACTATTAAAAATATCTTTTACATCTATATCTTAAGTACTTTACTTGGAGGAATTATTTATTTATTCAACATTAAAGTTACCTCGAGCATCCTTTTAACATATTTTCTTATCATTATTATTTCTATCGAAGTAATGATTTTATACATTAAAGAAATGAAAAAAATAAAAAACAATTATAATAATTATTACCAAGTTGACATATATTTTAAAGATAAAGAAAAACTTTCTCTTACTGGCTTTGTCGATACAGGTAATAATTTATATGATCCATATCAAAAAAGACCAATTATATTAGTATCAAATAAATATCAGAAAGATGGTGATTGTCTTCTTGTTCCATATTATACGGCTTCTGGTGAAGGATTATTAAAGTGTATGAGACCAGATTTTATTTATATTGAAAAGATCGGCTATCGAAAGAATTTATTAATTGGTTTTTCTGATAGCCCAATGTTTATCGATGGTATCGATGTCATCTTACATAAAGATTTAATGTAATCGTAAACATATCGAAAAAATAGATGTAAATAAAGAAGTTGAAAGGGTGATTAAATGCAAAGTCTTATTAAACTAATTAAAAAAATTTTTCAAAAATTAAATTATCTCTTTTTTGTCGGAAGTACTGACGTTTTACCAGAGCCATTATCGCGAGAGGAAGAAGAAAAGTATGTCAATCTTTTCCTTGAAGGAGACATGAAAGCTAGAGATAAACTTATTGAGCATAATCTCAGGCTTGTCGTTTTCCTAGCCAAAAAATATGAAAACACTAAAATAGATTTAGAAGATTTAGTATCAATTGGAACGATAGGGCTCATCAAAGGAGTAAATACATATAATAATGATAAAAATATTAAACTTGCTACTTATGCATCACGCTGTATTGATAACGAGATCTTAATGTACTTACGAAAAACTAAAAGAAAAAGAACCGAAGTGTCTTTTGAAGATAGTTTAAGTTACGATGCTGAAGGAAACGAGCTCCATTTAGAAGATGTCCTCGGTACCGAAAATGATATCGTAACTAAACCAATTGAAGATGAACTTGACAAATACCTCATGTATCGAGAAGTAAGTAGACTAGATGATCGCGATAGAGAAATCATTGAACTTAGATATGGGCTTAATGGTAAAAAAGAAATGACCCAAAAAGAAGTAGCCAGTTTATTGGGAATATCACAGTCTTATATTTCTCGTATTGAAAAGAAAGTTATTAAAAGGATATCGAATATTATTAAGATATAACATAAAAAAGTTCTTTGCCTTGCAAAGCGGTTTTTTTTGTTTTATAATTAATACAAGAGGAGATAAGAAATGAGAAGGGAAAAAAAGAATATTGTTTTAATAATAATTTTTACTGTACTTGTAATACTAGTTTTAGGTGCTGTCGGATATTTAATTTATAGCACAACCTTATCTAGTAACAATAATCAAGTTGATACAAGTGATACTGACAATAGTGAGTTAATTGATACCATCAAAGGTAAATTTTATTTAGCGTATACTTTCTTTAATGCAAGTAACTCTTACTGTGGTCCATCAACTTCTAGTAACTATAAAAAGCCTGATGAACTTTCTGATTATTCTGAACTTGATCCTGTTCTAAAGTCTAATGGATGCTATATATCAAATGATTTTACTAGTTATTCCGAAATGAAAGATTACCTAGAGAAAAATTTAAGTGAGAACTTAATTGATATCAAAGAAAATGCTAAAGAAAGTTATTATATTGAAGTAGATGATCGATTATGTTGTGCTAATCTTGGGAAAGGTGGCCTAAATACTTATGGTAATGAAGAAGTCGAATTAATTGAAGTAACTTCTAATCAAGTTAGAGCAAATGCCTCAATCGAAATAACTGATGCTACTGGTAATAAGACTAAAGATGTATTCAATTTAGTATTAGATAAAGTAAATGATAATTGGATTATTAGTTCATACGAAAAACAAAACTAAGAATTTATACCTTACTAAGGATAAATCCTTAGTTTTTTATATTTAAGTGATAAAAAATTAATCTAATCATCTATATCTCTTAAGTTCATATATCATAAGTTCATGTCTTGATTAATATTATTCTTTATAGTATAATATTAATGTATTAGATAAAAAGGAGAAAGAAAATGAAGAAAATATTAAATTGGATAAAAAGAAATAAAGGATTATTTATTGTACTAATACTAACTATTATTCTATTAATCTTTATTACTGTCATTTTTATTGGCTTATTAGTAGGTGGCTCATCTGATCCTTATGGAAATCGTCTCGATGGTATCGAAGACGTTAAAATAGCTCAAGAAATTTATGATGGCGTCGAAGAAGAGCTCATGAGTAGTGGACAGTGTGCTTCTGCAAAGGTTCGCCTTCAAGGGAAAAACATTTATACGACTATTGTTTTAAATAGTGATGTAAGTGTCGATCGTGCCAAAGAACTTGCAGGTTTAACCCTCGACAATTATAAAGAAGAAGAATTAGCCTTTTACGATATGTCTTTCTTTCTAAAATGGGAAAATGAAGAAGGCGACAAAGTTATCGCCGGAAATAAACATCATACATCTGATGACATCTATTGGACGAAAGGTTAGGAAGAAGAAATGAAGAAAAGAAATAATAAAATAATTATCCTTACCTTAGTGGGAATAATATTTGTTGTCTTACTTGGTATCTTTATACTAAATTATACGAAAGATGATTATAGTTTCTCCATTCTTGAAAAAAAGTGGATCGGAGATAATAGTAAAAAAGTTTTAGATGTAAGTATTTATAATGACGTACCAATCTTTGGTAAGAATGGTTCAGGCGTCGCTTTTGATTTACTTGAAGACTTTACTGAAAGCTATGGAATTAACTTTAACAAAGTATCATATTCAGTTACTAATCCTTCGAAATTACGTGATAATGCCTTTCGTATTATTGATGGAAGTACTAACCTTACTGATAAAGATATTCTTTTATATGAAGACAATTATGTTCTCGTCTCAAATAATGATGCTCAAATCGATCGCATAAGTGATATTAAAAACATCTCTATTGCAGTTCTCTCAAGTGATTTATCACTTGTATCTAGTCATTTGCCAGAAGTAACTAATGTTTCATATATGCCTAAAAATGATATTGAGGAAATAGAATTAGCCTTTGGTAATGAAGAAATCGAATATGCTTTTATTCCATATAACGAATATATTGATTTTATTCTTGAAAACGATTTAAATATTTTATATCATTTAAGTGATATTTCAAAGAAATATGTTTTAACTATTAATAATGGAACATTTCTTAATATTTTTAAAAAATATTATCTAAAATATCGTGAGGAAAAATATATTAATTCTTATAAGGAAAACTTTTTAAATGAATTTTTTATCGACAAAGAAATTAGTGAAGTAGATCGTATGGGATATAATGAAAGTTCATATAATTTTGGATACATTACTTATATGCCTTACGAAGATATTTCTAATAATGAATTTGTTGGAACTTTATCGAACTATTTAAGTGGCTTTGAAGATTTATTTGATGTTGATTTCACTTTGACAGCATATAAAGATGTTGCTAGTTTAAAGAAAGCCCTATCTTCAGGTGAATTAGATCTTGCTTTCGCTAACTTTAATAGTAATGGACTATCTATTGATACCATTTATACTAGCTCTCCTTTTAAAGAAGAATATGTCGTTTTAGCCAAAGATACTTTTATTGTAAGTTCCGTAAAAAGTTTGCAAGGCCGAGAAGTTGTAACCGTTAAAGATAGTTACTTAAATGACTATCTTGCCAATAATGGTGTCAGTACTAAATCATATGATGATACTGATGAACTTCTTCGTCATATCAAAAATAATTCCGTTGTCGTTATTGATAAAGATACTTATGATTATTACAAAGTTCGAAAATTTAGTAATTACAATGAACTTTATAGCAGTACATTGCCTTATGAATATCGCTTTATCATTCGTGATGTTAATAAAAATACCATTTTTGCCGAAATGTTTAGCTACTATGTTTCTTCTGTCAGTTATGATTCATTAAAATTTGCTTATAATACTAATGGAGAAAATTATAATCCTAGAACCTTATTAGCCTTTATAATTACGGTTTTAGTCTTATTATCAATAGCTCTTATAATTTATATTTTAAGAAAACGTAAGAAAAAAGAGACTATTCTTCATAACAACGATAAATTAAAATATATTGATACTATGACCTCGTTAAAAAATAGAGCATACTTAAATGTTAAGATAAAAGAGTGGGATGATAATGTTATTTATCCTCAAGGGTTTGTCGTTGTCGATTTAAATAATATTAAAGATATTAATGATAATCATGGCCATGAAGAAGGAGATATGGTTATTAAAAAAGCTGCTAGTATATTAATTGTCAGCCAAGAAGCTAATACCGATATTGTGAGAACTGACGGTAATGAATTCCTTATTTATATGGTTGGTTACGATGAAAAAGATGTCGTTGCCTATACACGTAAAATATATAAAGAATTAAAAGAATTACCTTATGGTTATGGTGCCAGTGTTGGCTATAGTATGATTATGGATGATGTTAAAACTGTTGATGATGCTATTAACGAAGCTACTATTGATATGCGAAAGAAAAAAGAGCAAGGCTAAAATGGATAAAATAAAAAAACTTTATCTTCGCATTTTAAAAATTCTAAGTTTAAAAGAACTTAGAATTTTGCCTGCTTATTTATCTTATAATCTCGTTTTAGCAATTATTCCTATCATCACTATTACTGCCGTTATTGCTTCAACTTTTTCCATATCGATCGATACTTTAATTAATTTAATTTCCGATATCCTTCCTAGTTATGCTAGTAGAGTTATCATAAATGCTATTTCGGGTAATAGTTTTGACGTATCAGTCGGCGTTTTAAGTTTTGCAACATTTATTATTGCCACGAATGGAATGTATGCGATTATTAATGCATCTAATAATCTCTATAAAATTGAAAGTGCATCATCGATTAAAGATCGTCTTCGTGCTTTCTTTATCTTAATAATTATTATTACCCTTATCCTTTTCTTACTTATTGTACCTATTTTAGGACACAAAATCATCGAATTAATAAGTAATTATAATATATCTCCTGATACCCTTCAAAATATTAATCTCATTTATAATGCCATTAAATGGCCTGTTTCCTTTTTACTTATATTCTTTAATATAAAATTAATATATATTATGGCCCCATCGACTAAAATAAAAGGAGCCGATACGACAATTGGAGCATTTGTAACGACCGTTGGTTGGATTTTATTTACCGCACTCTTTGGTTATTATATTAGTTTCTTTGGAAGATACGATATTATTTATGGTGGCTTATCGAGTATTATTATTTTATTAATTTGGGTTTATGCCTTAAGTTATATTCTCATTCTCGGTATTGTCATCAATACGATGAAGTATAATAAATATCATTAGAGATATAATAAAGATGGATACATTGATAGTATTACTTAGTATCCTTTTCACAGACTATTAAAAAAATAGTAATACTATTGTCTCCTTCAATTTTTTGAAGTCTTTATGACTTAAGTGAGTATATACTGCTCACTTTTTTTAATTAAAACTTTACTATTTAGTATGTAAAGGTCGAAAAAAGATATGATAACAGTAGCAAAAATTAGCGAAAAATGTTATAATGTACTAGAGGTAATATAGTATGAAGAAGATTTGTTTTGCATTAATCATATCATTAATTTTTCTTACTACTGTTAAGGCAAGTACAGGAACAGTTATTTGTACTGACGATAATGAACCTTTAAATGTTAGAGAAAGTATCGGAGGGAGAGTCCTTGGTGGCCTTGCTTGCAATTCGACAGTCGAAGTATTAAATGACAATGCTGGAAGTGATTCATCTTGTACTTGGTATCAAGTTAAACAAGGAAATTTACTTGGTTATTCCTGTGGTACATATATAAAGATAAATAAAGATACAAAGCCTAATTTAAAAGGAAAAGTATCTTGTGTTGAAAATGACGATCCATTAGGCTTTCGTGAAAGATTAGAGGGACCTACTGTCGATCGTCTATCTTGTGACACCGAAATGCAAATTTTAGATACTGATGTTGGTAGTTATGGACCTTGTGCTAATTGGTATAAAGTAACTTATGAAAATGGAAGAACAGGTTATGTCTGTGGTACTTATGTCATAACGGAAGTTGAAGTTGATTATGATGATGAAGATGTTAAAGCCTATCGTACCAGTTTAAAAAATGCTGGTTTTCCCGATAGCTATCTCGATGATTTAGTTAGGTTGCATGTCGAACATCCAACTTGGAATTTTTTACCTTTCCAAACTAATTTAGATTGGAAAACTGTTATTGATAATGAAGCAGTAAGAGACCGAAATCTCGTTTACTATACCTATGGAATTGGTTATCGAAGCCTTGAATCATATAGTTATAATTGGGCTACTGATGAATATTATCGTCACCCAACTGAAACAAATTGGTGGTATGCAAGTCGTGAAGCAATTGAATATTTCATGGATCCCCGCAATTACTTAAATAGTAAAAATATATTTATTTTTGAATCACTATCATATGAAGATTCATTTCAAACCGCAGAAGTAGTCGATAAAATTTTAGGAAAAAGTTTTATGCCAGCCTTATATAGTAAATATAGTCAAGATCCATATACTAGTGCTTTTATTGAAGCTGCAACTAAATATGATGTCAGTCCTGTTCATTTAGCGAGTCGTATTGTTCAAGAACAAGGTATTGGTGGTTCAACCGCTTCCCTTGGTCAAAATTTTAGTTATGGTGGAAATACATATTCCGGTTATTTTAACTTTTATAATATTAGAGCTACCGGAGAACATCCTGAAATTCAAGGTTTAGTCTGGGCTATGGGAGGAGTTAATCATAATGAAACATCTTATGGAAGACCTTGGGATACACCATATAAATCAATTTTAGGTGGTGCTAAATTTTTAAGTGAAGATTATATTAGTATTGGACAAAATACCTTGTATTTCCAAAAATTTGATGTTTCCCGCACTAGTGGAAAATATACTCATCAGTATATGCAAAATATAACTGCTCCTCTTACCGAAGGAGTAAAGACATATACTAGTTATGAAGAGATAGAAGGTTTACTTGGTGAATCCCTTGCTTTCGTTATTCCTATTTACAATAATATGCCAGAAGCAAAAGTAGATGCTCCAAGTGATAAAAGTCCAAATAACTATTTAAATAGTATCAAAATAGATAACAATGTCATAGATGGCTTTGCTTACGATAAACTTGAATATCGAACTGAAGTAGCATCTTCTAAATCTAGTATCGATTTAACTGCTAGTAGTGTTAATGGAAATGCTAAAATAAATGGCCTTGGTACTAAGAAACTTACCAATGGTGAAAACAAGTTTGATATTGTCGTAACCGCGGAAAACGGTAGTAAAAAAACCTATACCGTTATCGTTAATCGTCAAGGAAAAGAAGAAGATATCGTTTTATCAGGAAATAATAAACTTAAAAATATCATTATTGAAAAGATACCATTTACATTTAATCCTGATACTTTAGAATACAATTTAACCGCGGACTTTGAACTTAGCAAGATAACAATTAAGTATGAACTTGATGATGAAAAAGCTACCGCTAATCTTCCTCAAGAGGTTGATTTAATTGTTGGATTAAATAAAATTAATATCATTGTATCTGCCGAAAATGGTGAACAAAAAACTTATGTATTAAATATTACTCGTAAAGAAATAGCTCTTGATAAAGCTCTTAATAATTCTGGTGTCAAATATAATGATAAATATATTTATGGTATCGATATTAATACAAGTATTGATAGTCTAAGTAATAATTTAAAGAAGGTAAGTACTGGTTTATCGACTGTTATTAAAGATAAAGATGGAAAAGTAAAATCAGGAACTTTCGCTACGGGCGATAAAGTAACAATTAATAATGGTAGTGAAGAAAAAACCTATGAAGTACTTATCTATGGTGATATTAATGGCGATGCCGTTATCGATAAATTAGATTATTTAGCAATTTTAAGACACTACTATGGTTACACCAAATATGAAGGTGTATATAGTGCTGCTGCCGATGTCAATCGTGACGGTACCATAGATAAACTTGATTATTTAGCTGTTTTAAGAGATTATTATGGCTATGCTAAAATAAAACAGTAGGAGGTCTATATGAAAAAAAGAATATATCTATTAATAACTTTAATTACCTTTTTAGTCTTTGGTTCTCAAGTTAGGGCTGCTAGTGTCGATTTAAAAAGCAGTAGTTCATCGATTACAAAAGGCTCATCAGTAACTGTTACCGCTACTGTTTCATCTGATTCTCCAATTGTCAGTATCGAAGGAACACTAATGTGTAGTGGAGCCGGATCAGCTGGCGCTAACATGGAGTTTGATAGTGGTAGTAACGATGTTTATTCCAAAGGATTTTCTGTTTCCGTTAAAGGATCATCTTCTGGAACAATAACTTGTACTGTAAGTGGTGCTAGACTTACGAGTCTTTCATCTGATAGCTGGCAAAATATAAGTAATAAGAGTATTACTATCAAAGTAAATGAGCCCGTTGTCTTGCCACCTAAAACATATAGTAGTAATAACAATTTATCTTCTCTTGAAATAGAAGGAAGTCAAATAAATCCAGCCTTTTCAAAAGATACCTTAGAGTATAATATCGAACTTCCTAACGGAACAGAATCGGTAAATATTAAAGCAAGTGCCGAAGATAAAACAGCATCTATATCAGGAGCGGGCGAAGTCAAAGT
>CANRJI010000007.1 GCA_947630885.1 uncultured Bacilli bacterium | reverse complement strand
CTTCATTTGTGGGTTTGCAGATATTAGGGCCTTATAGGCCATGTGAAAACCACGTCTTTTAGGCGTGGTTATTTATTTTAGCGTTTCATTTTTTTACTATTTTACTTTGTTTCGCGGATATTATTTTTCTTGACAAATCAATTATTTCTTGGCCTATTTCAGCAAAATTACTATTCTCAACCTTAAGCATCGCACAATACTTATCCTTTAATTGTTGTATTTCTTCTGGATTCATATTGAATTTACTAAATAATTCATCTATCATATATATTATTTTTTCTTCTCTAGTTTTTGATAAAAACGATAATTTTTCATTTAAAATAGGTAATAATTCAGGATAAATCATTGAAATAGATTGAATGATAGAATCTAAATATTGCTCACAATCTGGATAAATTCCTTGCTTGATAACAGCATTAACAAATAAATTTATTAAATCTTCTTTTGTATATGGTTCAAAGCCTAATTCAACTACTTTCTCATTAACTTTATGCATTAAATCAGGATGTAATAACACTAATCTTCCAAGAGGTCTTTTAGTAGCAGGCACCTTATTTATTTGATTTAGCCTTAGTTGTAGGTCAATTAAATCAGAGCTATCTTCTGGTATTTCCTTAGGTTTATCTGGGTAGAAATATAATTCAACTTTACCTTCGCTAGCTAATTTTTTAATACTATCATAAACATTTTCAACAAACTCTTCACTTTCCGTTTTAACACTAACTTCAGAAACAACTTCTACAAAACCAGTATGTATATCTTTGAATGTTGCATCATCTAAAGTATAAATTGATGCACTATTACTAAACATTGTTTTAAATGCACCAGGTATTCTCTCTACAAGTTGCCATGGCTGTTTTTTATCATTTCTGTATAAAGCATATGTACAATCATCGCCACACCTTTTTGAAAAAATAATTGCCAAATTTCTATCTGGTGTAGCATAAACATAATTGCCATGTGTTGATTCACGAGGCTCTAACATCGTAAGCCCTCTCACTGAACTTCCATGGTATACTTTTCCCATTTCACATCATTCCTCCATGTTACAATTAAATTATACTATATTATAAGATCTTTTCAACAATTTTACTTAAAAAATTGTATACTTACTAAGTAAACGTTGAAAGAATCCAACGTATATAGTTCATACTTATTAATGATAATGATCTTCTTTTTTTATGAAAGTTTCATTTGTCAACAGTTTGAAAGTAAGATTTTATGTTTTTACTATGTTATTTTTTATGGCTTGGAAATGCTAATTTATCGGGATATGTAAATGATATTTTTCTTGATAATACGTGTTTTGCTTTTTCAATTTCTTCAGGACTATAATTACTTTGCGATAAATTAGGTATATTTATATTAGAATTTTCAGGTATGTGATGTCCTATTTCTTCTGAACATTTTCTTCCTAAAAGGAGATATTTATGGGAAAATGATTTGGCTTTAAGTGCTTCATATAATCTATTGTCATTTCTTGTTATATTCCAAGTATTGTCCATATAGTAAAATGTATTATTTACTTTTACTATATTCCAAACGTGGCTACAACCGAACATACTTCTTACATTTATATTTAATATTGGATTATTTAAAAGTACTGTTGTCGTATTAGCAATTCCCATGCATAAGCCATAGTTTTCATTTATAACGGTTTCTATTAAACCAGCATTAGTATCTAGTTTGTCGGAAGATAGAGGAGAAGATACGATGTAGATTCCATCGCTAGCTTCGCTTTCTGTTCCTGAGACATATTGTACGTTTCTTTGAAGATAATTAGATATTAATATTATTTTTTGTAAATCATCTTCTGCACCTATTTCTTGTAGTTTTAAGACTATTTCTTTTATTTGGAGTAAAGTATCTTTTGATAATGTTTTATTACCATTAGCAGGTGTTAAATTATTAAGTAGTTTAAACATATTTACTTGAGTTGTATTTGGAAAATTTGCATTCCACATTAAATATGTCAATGGTAAACTAACAGCGAATTTATCGAATTTTCTGGTATCTATATATGAACGGTCTCTATTTTCAAAATCGTCATCTAACATAATTGTTAATGGCATTCTTTCTTTTAAATATTTATCAATTATTTCTAGGCAAGCATAATTTTCACAAGATATTTCAAGTTTGCTATTATTTTTTTGTAGTAAACTTATTACTCTAAATAGAAAATCAGTATGATTATATAATGTTTCATAGTCGACATAAATAGTTTCAGCATGCTTAAGAATATAATCATCACTTTCATTTTTTGTCAACATTGATAATCATGCTAATAATTGGGTCTAATATTTTTGTAAACTTAATGACTACTTTATGATAAAGGATGTATTTTTCTTTCTTTTTGTGATAGAATTATCTTAGTGAGAAAGGATGAGATAATGAAGATAGGTTTAGCTAGTGATCATCGTGGCTATCGAGAGAAAAAAGTATTGAAAGATAGTTTATATATGCATGAAGTTATTGATTATGGTACGGATAGTGAAGATTCAGTTGATTTTCCAGTATATGCTAAGAAACTTGGTAATGCTGTTCAAAAAGGTGAAGTTGATTATGGTGTTGCTATTTGTGGTACAGGAATTGGAATGAGTATTGCCTTAAATAAAATGAAAGGTATATATTGTGCTAAAGTTTCGACAGTAAGTGAAGCTGCTTTAGCAAGATCACATAATGATGCTAATGTTATTGCTATGTCGGAGGAAGTACCAACGGATTTAATGTTTGAAATAGTTAATAAGTTTGTGGAAACACCTTTTTCAAATGTTAATAAATATATAAAAAGGAACGATATGATTAAGGAAATGGAAAATGATTAAATTAGTCATATATTTAATTGTTATTCCAATTGTTATTTATGTAATGGATAGTATAAATATTAATAGAATATTTAAGAAGAATAAGGAATTTCAAGCAAAATTATTTTATATTTTATTAGTGTTTTGTATGTCGTATTTATTATGTAATTTTTTATATGATTTTTTATATGTGTTTAAGTAGGAAGTTCCTACTTTTTTATTTTTTAAAGTTTAAAAAAATGGAAAGGTTTTCTTTTATTTTCTTTGATTGTATGTTAAAATACTAGCAGATGGTGACTAATTATGTTTAAAATAGGGAATATTGAAATTAAGAATAATGTTGTTTTAGCGCCAATGGCTGGTATTTGTAATAGTGCTTTCCGAAGAATTATTAAAGAAATGGGATGTTCTTTAGTATATGCTGAAATGGTTAGTGATAAAGGACTTATATATAATAGTAAGAAAACGAAAGATATGTTATATGTATCTGATGAAGAAAGGCCTATTGCACAACAGATATTTGGAAGTGATGTTGATACTTTTGTCGAAGCCGCTAAAATGGTTGAAGAAATAATGAAGCCGGATATTATTGATATTAATATGGGATGTCCTGTACCAAAAGTTGCTATTAAGTCACAGGCTGGAGCGGCTCTTCTTAAGTCACCTGAAAAAATAAAAGAAATTGTTTCGGCAGTTGTTAAAGCTGTTCATGTTCCAGTTACGGTTAAAATTAGAAGTGGTTGGGATAATGACAGTATTAATGCTCCAGAAGTTGCTAAAATAATTGAAGAAGCGGGAGCTAGTGCCATAACTATTCATGGAAGGACGAGAAGTCAAGGTTATTCTGGTAAGGTTGACTTGGATATTATTAAAAAAGTTAAAGAAAGTGTATCGATACCAGTTATAGCTAATGGTGATATTACTGATATTGAAAGTGCTAAAAGGACTCTTGAGTATACTGGATGTGATGCCATTATGATCGGAAGAGGTGTTTTAGGAAATCCATGGCTTATGAAAGAAATTATTACTTATTTAAATAGTGGTAAAATTATTCCTAAACCTAGTTATAAGGAAAAAATTGAAATGTGTTTTCATCATTTGGATTACTTGCTAGAAATAAAGTCGGAGAAAGTTGCGGTACTAGAAATGAGAGGTCATGCTTCATGGTATATTAAAGGATTACCTGGAGCACAAAAGATAAAAACAGAAATATTTAAAGCTACGACTTCGATTGAGTTAAAAAATATTCTCAGTAACTATTTAAAAGTATTAGATAATGGTATATAATATTGGTAGGTGATATTGTGAAAGTTTCTTTGAGTAAAAGGCTTTTAGCATTTGTGCTCGATTATTTGATTCTATCATTAATTTTTGGTATTGTGACATTGGGAATTAATGTTAGTAGTAATGATTATACTGATGATTTGAATAAGATAATGGAGAAATATGAAAGTAGCGAAATAACGACAGAACAGTTTTTAGATGAATATGTTTCTTTATACTGTGAAATAATAGAAAGTCAAAGAGGAGTAAATATTTTGACCGCGGTATTATATATAGGATACTTTGTCATCTTTGCTTGTTTGAATAATGGACAAACAATAGGTAAGAAAATATGTAAGATAAGAGTTGTTAATAAAGATGGAGAACGAGCTAATATTTTTAATATGGCAATTAGAAGTTTATTTATATATGGCTTAATTAGTCAACTATTTAGTGTAATATTTTTTAATATAATTGATGCTACATTATTTGTATTTATAAGTGTATTTATTTCTTATGTGGAATATATTCTTATGTTTGCAGTGATTGTTATGGCAAGTTTTCGAAAAGATGGACGAGGATTACACGATATTATTGGTAGAACTAAAGTTATAGGAGAGGTGAAATAAAAATGGATAATAGAAGTGAACAAGAATTAGTAAGGATAGAAAAACTTGATACAATTAGGGAGTATTGTAATCCATATCCTGATAAATATGATAGGACGCATACTTTAAAAAAAGCTAGATTATTAGAAGATGGAACAGATAATGTTAGTATAGCGGGTCGTATCGTCTTTATGAGGAAGATGGGAAAACTTAGTTTTGTTAAGATACGTGATATTGAAGCGGACATGCAACTTGAATTTAAGGTTGATATGGTTGGAGAAGAAAAGTATGATTTCTTTAAAAAGCAAATCGATACAGGAGATTTTGTTGGAGCTTGCGGAGAAATTTTTACAACACAAACAGGAGAAAAGACACTTAGAGTTCATACTTTTGAATTTTTAGGTAAAGCACTTCGACCACTTCCAGAGAAGTTTCATGGCCTTACAGATACGGAAATGAAATATCGTCAAAGATATGTTGATCTTATAATGAATGAAGATGCAAGAAGGGTTTTTGTCGGAAGAAGTAAATTATATGCTTTTATTCATAGATATTTAGGTGAAAATGGCTTTTTAGAAGTTGAAACACCAATTCTTCAAAGTGCTGTTACAGGTGCTTCTGCACGACCTTTTTATACTCATCATAATGCTTTGGATATTGAACTTAATTTACGTATTGCTCCCGAAACTTATTTAAAACAGTGTATAGCGGGTGGCTTTGACAGAGTATATGAAGTTTCTAAGTGTTTTAGAAATGAAGGAATGGATACAGAGCATTTACAAGAATTTACACAAGTTGAATGGTATGTTTCTTATTGGAATTTTGAAGATACGATTGTTTTTTATAAAAAGTTTATGCAAAGTTTATTAAAAGAAATTGTTGGAACAACAGAAATAACGTATCAAGGAAATACTTTAGATTTTGGTAAAGATAAGTGGAATAGAGTTAATTATTGTGAAGAAATGGAAAAAATACTTGGATTTGATTTTTTAAGTATTGATGATCCAAAAACTTTAAAAGATAAAATAGTAAAGTCAAAATTATATTCTTATGCTGATTTGGAAGATTATAAGTCGGTTAGTCAGATTATTGATTTTATTTATAAAAAGAAAATTAGAGCCAATATTATTGAACCTACTATTATATATAATTATCCTGCAGTGATGATGCCACTTACAAGAAGAAATGATGATGATGTTCGAAGAGTTGATATGTTTCAAGTTGTGGCTTCAGGTACGGAATTATGTAAAGCATATTCAGAGCTTGTCGATCCTGCTGTTCAAAGAAAAGCTTTTGAAGATCAATTGAAAGCTAAAGCACAGGGAGATGATGAGACAATGGATATGGATGAAGGCTTTTTAATGGCTATGGAGCAAGGAATGCCTCCAATATCGGGATTAGGTTTTGGAATTGATAGGCTTATGATGATTATCTTTGATCAACCATCGGTTAGGGATGTTGTTTTATTCCCACTTATGAGAGATAAAAAGTAGATTTAGTTAATTATGATAGAGAAAGAAGAAGTTATAACTTGTTCTTTTTTCTTTAAAAATAAGGCCCGGAAATGGAAATTTTTCTCTTTTTTATTTACAATTGGGCTTTTTGTGATATAATTAGTGATAGAGGAGGTTATAATGAAAAAAAATAGTTTGTTTAAGTCGCTTATGATTATCTTAGGTGCGATAGTATTGATATGTGCTGTTTTGGCAGTATGTGGATATTTTGTACCATCTTTAGAAGGTATGTTTTCAATGGTTCCACTTTTAGATATACCAATTACTTATGTACAAGCTTTATACTATTTCTTTGATACAGTATTCTTCTTATTAATATTAGGTGCCTTTTATGGAGTTCTTAATGAAGTTCCTGCTTATAAGAAATTAGTAGATAAGATTTCACAAAAATTAAAGAAGCACAGTAAATTATTTGTATTTATAACAATTGGTTTATTTGCAGTACTTACTTCAGTTACAGGACTTATGGGTGCTCTTCTTGTATTTGTACCATTCTTTGTAGCAGTTATCCTATCATTAGGATATGATAAACTTGTTGCTTTAAGTTCGACAATTGCTGCGATGTTCGTGGGCTTCATAGGTGGTATATATGTAACATTTATGGATCCAAATAATAGTTACTATGGTTATGCTGCAACTACATTTGAAGAATTTGTTGGTGCTGGTAAGTGCGATAATTTAATTCCTAAATTAGTACTTTTGGTATTAGGTGTGACTTTACTTATTTTCTTTGTTAATAGATATATTAACAATGTCCAAAAGAAGAAAGTTAAGTATGAATTAAATGAAAGTAATGAGGTAACTGTTTCAGAAGTTAAAGGTGATTACAAGAATATAAGAACTTGGCCAATTATTGTTTTATTTGGATTATTATTTGTTTTATTTGTCCTTGGATATTTACCTTGGAATACGTTATTTGGATTAAATATTTTTGATAACTTTAATACATGGTTGGTAGAAAAAGTTGTTATTGGGGAATTTGCAGTATTTCCTAATATTATATCAAGTAGTATTTCAGGTGGATCACTTGCTTTTGGTTATTGGGCAAGCTTAGGCTCTTATGTATGTATGATTGCCGTACTAATTATTGCAACATTATTAGTAAAAGTAATATATCGTGTTAAATTTGATGAAGCAATTGCTAACTTTGTTAGTGGTGCTAAAAAAATGGTTCCTACGGTATTATTACTATGTCTTGCATATACAATATTAGTTATATCATATAATCATGGATTAGTTGCTAATGTTATTACTTGGTTTACTGATTCACTTGGTATTAATGTTGGTACAACGGCTTTAGTAAGTGCTTTAGCAACATTACTTCACAGCGACTTATATTATGTTATTGCTGGTGGCTTATTACCTGCGATGAACAGTGTAACTGATGAATCATTATTTGCTACTTATGCGATGACTTTCCAAAGTGTATATGGTATTGTATCATTGATTGCTCCAACTGGATTATTTGTTATCTTTGGACTTAAATACTTTGATGTTCCATATAGTACTTGGTGTAAGTACATTTGGAGATTTGTATTAATGTTACTTTTATTAGTACTATTAGTAGTATTAGTAATGTCATTAATATAGTTATATAAATATTAATAATTAATGTCTAACTTAAAAGTTAGGCATTTTTTATTTTTTATTTGGTCAAATTTTGATGATTAAAAACTGAAAAATTTTATCATGATATTCATAGAATAAAATGAAAGGGGAAAATAATGATAGGTAACTTTAATGATGAAGCACAGAAAGTTTTACTTAATGCTAGAAGTGAAATGCTTGCTTTAGGACATCCTTATGTGGGAACTGAGCATTTACTTCTTGCTATTTTGAATAGTAATAGTGATATTAGTAATAGACTTAGCAATTATAATCTGGAATATAATAATTTTAAAGAGGAACTTTGCCGAGTTGTGGGAACAACGGAAAAAAAGAGTGAATATTTTTTATATACACCTTTACTCCGTAAAGTAATGGAAAATGCTATTATTGATAGCAAAGAAAATAATGATGGTGAAGTTACTTTGGAACATTTGTTTTTTGCGATGCTCGAAGAAGGGGAAGGAATTGCAATTAGAATTATTATCGGTATGGGTATTGATATTGAAGCAATATATGATGATTTTTCCTCAAGTTTGATTAAGAAAAATAAAAGAAATAAAAAAAAGAAACTTCTTATATATGATTTGGGAATTGATATAACTAATGAAGCCAAAGAAGGAAAACTTGATCCTGTAATAGGCAGAGATAAAGAGGTTAGGAGAGTTATGGAAATTCTTTCACGTCGAACAAAAAACAATCCTATTTTGATAGGGGAAGCAGGTGTTGGGAAAACTGCTATTGCGGAAGAATTATCAAGGTTAATTGCTTTAGGAGAAGTTCCTAATAGTTTAGCAAATAAAAAGATTATTGCACTTGATATGGCAACAATGGTTGCAGGGACAAAGTATCGTGGTGAATTTGAAGAAAGAATGAAAAAAGTTTTAAAAGAAATAGAGGATAATAATGAGATTATTTTATTTATTGATGAAATTCATACACTAGTGGGAGCAGGTGGTGCCGAAGGGGCAATTGATGCTTCAAATATTTTGAAACCGGCTCTGGCAAGGGGTAAAATTAGGTGTATTGGGGCAACGACAACAGAGGAATATAAAAAATTTATTGAAAAGGATTCAGCTCTCGAAAGAAGATTTCAAAAGGTTGTTATTGATGAACCATCAATTGAAGAGACAAAAAATATATTAACTAAAATTAAACAAATATATGAGAAATATCATAATGTTGTAATAGGAGACAATATGATAGATGCTATTGTTGATTTATCGGAGAAATATATTTTTGATAGAAATAGACCAGATAAAGAAATTGATATTTTAGATGAAGTTTGTTCAAAAGTTAGTATAAAAGAAAATAAGTACGATAGTAGAATTAAAAGAATAAGAAAGGAAATATCGGTTTTAGAAAAGGAAAAAAATAGTTATATAATTGATAATAATATTGACAAAGCATACAGTCTTCGAAAGAAAGAAACGGAACTTATGTCGACATTAAATGAGATTGAGTTATCGAATAAAAATAGTAAAAGTATTGTTGAAATAAGTGATATTGCTTCGGTTATTAGTAGTAGAACGGGTAGTTCAATATACGAGATTATATCAAGTAATATTGAAAGTATCTATGATATAAAAAGTATACTTAAAGATAAAATTATTGGTCAAGATAAGGCTATCGATAGTTTAATTGATGTTACAAAGAGAGTTAAGTTTGGCTATAATAATAAGTGTTATTCACTTATGTTTATTGGTTCTTCTGGCGTCGGTAAAAGTATGCTTGCTAAAGAGTATGCTAAATATTTGGTTGGTGAAAATAATTTGATAAGACTCGATATGAGCGAGTATGCTGACAGTACTTCGGTTAATAAGATTTTGGGTTCTTCACCAGGATATGTTGGCTATGATGATAATAAAAATATTTTAGAGGAAATTAGAAATAAACCTAATGCGGTTATATTATTAGATGAAATTGATAAAGCACACCCTTCAGTTATAAATCTATTTTATCAAATATTAGAGGAAGGTAAAATTAAGAATGCTAAAGGGCGTGATATTCGTTTTAATAACAATATTATTATTATGACATCAAATGTTGGATTTGAAAAAAATACAATTGGTTTTAGTAAGAGTTACGAAAGTAATGTAAGTGTATCGTTAAAGAATATTTTTAGTACGGCTTTTGTTAATCGAATTGATAATACGATTATTTTTAATAGGTTAACAGAAAAAGAAATTAAAAAAATTATTGATTTGAGGCTAAAAGAACTTCAAGAAAAATATCAAAATATTAGTATTGAATATGAAAATAATTTGATAGAAGAGATATTAAAGGAATCGGATTATTATGACTTTGGAGCAAGAAAACTAGAGAAGATTATTGCTTCAAAAGTGGAAAGTATGATTATTGATGCTGTTATTGAAAAGAGAAATCATGTTAAGATATTTTCATTAGAGAAAGAAAAAAATATCACTTTATCGTGATACTTTTTTTATGGTATTAATCCCCAACCGGTAACAACGTAGCGACCACCTTGCTTTTTAGCTGCAGCTGGTGGATTATTATATAATTTTCCATTTATAACGAGTGATGATGACTGACCTCCATCAAGATTAGCGGCATTATAAGCACCATAGCGCATTAGGATATCAACCATATCTTGAAGGCTAGCACCATTTATGTAATTTTCTCCATCGACAACAAGGAAGAGAATAATTCCGTCTTTTGTTTGTCCAATGGCTACTCTTGGAGCTTGACCCCATGGGTCTCCGACAATCTCGAGTGGTTTACCATTGACAATGAGGAATGGGCCAAAGACCATGCCGTCGTAGACACCTTCTTCAAGGGCTTCATTGGCAGTGGCATTAGTCATAAGTTTTAATTTTCCATCAGTAGTCATACCAATTATATTGTCACGAGCATCGTTAGCAGATTCGGCTCCCCAAGTGATTTCACCATTTTGAATAACGACACCGGTAGGAATATCGGAACCGTAACCAAAGTCTTGGAAACCACCACCATTGATACAAACGACGCCACCATAACGATCGCACATCGTAATTATTCTTTCACCAATACCTCCAACATTGAATTGTTTGGTCGATATTAGTCTTACTTTTTCTGGTTCATAGATAGCTACGAGATATCCTTTTGAAAGACCAACATTTAAGTTGATAACCTTATATAAGTCATTTCCTTCGTCGCGCGTAAAGATTGCTTCTTCATATTCATCTTTATATTTGTGCTTTTCTTTGGTGTTAATAACGATTTCATCAGTATTAGCACTTTCAGTTATGGAAACGAAGTAGTTACTAGACATGATTTTTTGAATTACTTTTTCACTATAGAAAATATTAGCAAAGTATTGATGATGCATTGTTTTCATAGCGGTATTAACATATAAGTTTCGAACTTTATCCCAAGGACCATACATGACAAAAAAACAAATGGCTACGATAATATCTAAGCAAATAAAGGCAATAGTTGATTTATATATTTTTCTCTTTTTCTCTCTTCTATTATTCATTTTACACCTCGAATGGATTATCAATGCTACCGTCACCGTTTGTGAATTCGGTTTTTGTAATGGAAATGACGGGGATAACCTTTAGATTAGTTGTAGCATTATTGGTATATATTTTAAAATCGTTTCGCATAATATACATTAGGTTACTATCTTTGGAAATACCAGTAGATGTATAGTAATTTGTCACTTCACTATTAAGGAAGATATCACCGATACTTAAAAGGGCTACTTTAGTATCTACTTGAGTATTTAATACTTTTTTATAATCAAAATCAGTGGTATTACTATATAATCCATTAGAATACTTTATTTCATTTATTTTATCTTGATATGGAAGACTACTTAGATAGGTATTTTTTAAATAGTAAGCAAGACTTCCACCTACGGTATCGTTATGATAATATCCATTATTGGAATATTTGTAACGGACATCACTATTATTTATTGATAGATAGTTATTTAATGATAATTTTAGGTTATCTCCATCAATGTTATAAACACGCCAGATATCATTACCAAGTTTGATATAACTACCGAAGAGGCCTCTTTTTTCTTCGATGAAATATGGATCATCTTTAGTACCGGTACCACTTTTTAACATGGTAGTACTTTTGATAGTGATGACTGGTTTAACACCAATGATATCAGTACCATTGGTTGTTTTAGGATTTCCATCACTATCAATATACCAAAAGTATTTATCTCCATCATTATTTAAAAGGTAGAAATATTCGGAATTATTCATAAAACTTTCGCTACTTCCGGTATTTACGTAATCATTTAGTGATGGTACGGTTATAAAGATATCTTCAGTTAAGTTTTTGCAAGTTATGTTTTTGGTATCTTTGATGGTATCACGACAAGTTTTAGTGTAAGTTAGATAGTTTTTAGCATTATTTAAACTGTTTTCTAAAATACCAGTATAATCTTTATTTTGATCATTTAGCCATTCGTTTAAGTACGATGATGTAAAATCTTTCTTTTGACCAGCAGCGAGCAAAGTTATGGAATTATCTAAGACTAAAGTAATTGTTTTATCGCTGTTGATACGAATGATACGCCATATTAAATTGGAATATTCAAGATAATTATTAACTTCGTTTCCTTCAAAATAGTAATCGCCATTGATGTTTTTAAAATGTTCGTTTTGTTCGTTACTATCTTTGATATTGTCAGCGATAACTTTGACATCGTCGGCTTTATTATTATCGAGATATAACATTATGAATCGGCTTCCATAAAATATGCAACAGGCTAGGATAAAGGTAAAACTTGTTAAATTAAATACTTTTTGGAAACTGATTTTTCTTCTTCTTTTTTTTACTTCTTTATTCACTTCATCATCCCTCTTTTATTTATTTATCACTTACTTAATTATAGCAAATGTTTATATCTTTTACAAGTAATCTTAGGTATATTTTAAAGGTTATAAATTTGGAATAGATAATCATTTGATATTACTAACTCGGTATAAATGTTAACTAATTTAATTTACTTAAAGATAAATTGATGTTATAATGTTTATGTGGAGTGATTAGATGAAATATGATTTAGGTGATATTGTCACAATGAAGAAAGTTCATCCATGTGGTTCTAATCTATTTGAAATTATTAGGTTAGGAGCGGATATTAAAATTAGATGTACAAAATGTGGTAGGGTGATAATGCTACCTCGTGTTGATTTGAATAAAAAGATTAAGAAGGTGAATCAAAATGAAAAAGCGAAAGAAGATTAGACTACATCCGGCGTTAGTTTTTTTAATACTTACACTCGTTATTATGATTATTAGTAGTGTCGGTAATATTTTAAATTTAGAGGCTAACTATTATGTTGTCAATGAAAATACTGGTGATTTGACGTCACAGGTTGTTACAATTTATAACTTATTTAATAGAACGGGACTTCAATATTTGATTAGTAATATGTTAACTAACTTCTTAAATTTTGCTCCGTTAGGTAATTTGATAGTTGGTTTATTGGGTGTTGGCGTTGCTTATAAATCAGGGTTTTTAAATGCGTTATTTAAAATGATTGGTGAAAAAGTTCCTCGTAAAGCACTAACTTTTATTACGGTTTTATTAGGTATTTTGTTTTCGATGTTTTATGAAGCGGGGTATGTTATTTTAATACCACTTGCGGCCATACTATTTATGAATTTGGGAAGGCATCCTTCGGCAGGAATATGTGCAGCTTTTTCAGGTATTACTTTTGGTTATGGGGCTAACTTTATTATTAATAGATTAGATAGTATTTTATATGAATATGCTAGTAAGGCAACGATTATCCTCGATTCATCTTACAATGTTAATTTATATGGTAATATTATTTTTACAGTAATTAGTACAATTTTACTTTCTTATGTTGGTATGTTTGTAACGGAAAGGTTTATTATTCCAAAACTTGGTAAGTATTCTTTTGATGAAGAAGAGCCTTCACAAGAAGCCGTTGTTTCAAAGAAAGAAAAGAAGGGTGTAATTATATCTTTACTTGCAACATTGGTTGTCAGTTTACTTCTTGGATATTGTCTTATTAAAGGTCTTCCTTTCTCTGGTCTTCTATTGGATCTTAGTAAATCTAATTATGTGGATATGTTATTTGGAGAAGGGTCATACTTTTACCAAGGTTCAGTTACAATCTTTTCGTTTATGTTAATCTTTGCATCCTTGATATATGGAATTAGAGTTAAAACAATTGATGATAATAGAGATTTGGTAGATGGGATGAGTTATTATTTAAAAGATGTTGCTTCACTTCTCGTTCTCATCTTCTTTGCGGCACAATTTTGTTTGATATTTAATAAAACAAATATTGGACTCTTTATTGTGGCTTCGTTATCGGAACTTTTAAATGGAATGCAATTATCGGGACTCGTTCTCGTAATTATAACTTTTATTATCGTAGCGATATCAACTTTCTTTGTACCGATGGCTTCGACTAAATGGGCAATGTTATCACCAGTTATCGTTCCGATGTTTATGCAAAGTTCTATGACACCTGAGTTTGCGGAAGTGGTCTTTAGAGCGGCAGATTCTAGTATGAAAGGACTTACACCAATATTTAGTTATTTTGTTATCTTGATTGGATTTTTACATATCTATAATAAGAGAAAGAATGATGTTATTACAATAACTGATGCAATGAGTTTAATGGTACCATATACAATAGCTTTTACGATTGTATGGCTTGTCATTATTTTAGCCTTTTACATTATTGGCATTCCGATAGGAATTGGTACTGGGGTTATGCTTTAATTTGAAGATAAAGAAGTGCGCTTGTTAATTGCACTTTTTTTTGTTATAATAGGAAAAGAGAAAGAAGTGATAAAGTGAGTTTAACAGCAGGTATAGTTGGGTTACCAAATGTTGGTAAATCGACATTATTTAATGCAATTACCAAAAAGAATATTTTAGCAGCGAACTATCCTTTTGCGACAATTGACCCTAATGTAGGTGTAGTTACTGTTCCAGATAATAGAGTAGAGGTTCTTGAAAATATGTATATTCCAGAAAGAACGATTCCTACGACGTACGAATTTACTGATATTGCGGGTCTTGTTAAGGGGGCTAGTACTGGTGAAGGTTTAGGAAATAAATTTTTATCACATATTAGACAAGTAGATGCGGTTGTCGAAGTTGTTAGATGTTTCGATGATGATAATATTATTCATGTTGATGGAAATGTCGATCCAATAAGAGATATCGAAGTTATTAATGTAGAACTTGTCTTATCAGATTTGGAAATTATAATGACTAGAATTAATAGAATTGGTAAGAAAGCAATGACAACAAAAGATAAAAATGATTTAAAGGAAGTTGAACTATTAGAAAGAATTAGAGATGCTTTAGAAAAGAATATTCCTGTTAGAAAGTTAGGACTTACGGAAGATGAAAAAAAGATTATCAGTTCATTTAATTTAATTACATTAAAGCCAATTATTTATGCTTTAAATGTTGGAGAAAATGATGTTATTAATGGTAATAACTATACAAATTTGGTTTGTGATTATGCTCAAAAAGAGGGTAGTGAAACAGTTATTATCTGTGCTAAGTTGGAAAGTGAACTTGCGGAATTAAATGATGATGATAAAGAAATTTTTTTAAATGATTTAGGTATTAAACAAAGTGGACTAGATGCTTTGATACATAGTACATATAAATTATTAGGACTTGCTACTTTCTTTACGGTTGGACCTGATGAAGTTAGGGCTTGGACTTTTCATAAGGGAATGAAAGCACCTGAATGTGCTGGTATTATTCATTCGGATTTTGAAAGAGGTTTTATTAAAGCAGAAGTTATGTCATACGATGATTTAGTAAGTGCGGGAAGTGAAGTTAAAGTTAAGGAAAATGGTAAACTTCGTATTGAAGGGAAAGATTATGTGATGCAAGATGGAGATATTTGTCATTTTCGATTTAATGTATAGAAAGGAAAAATATGAAAGATAGAAAAGATATTGATAAGAAGTATACATGGGATTTGGAAAAGATTTATAGCAGTATTGAAGAATTTGAACAAGATTACAAGCTTGTTAAAGACATGATAGAGGACTTTAGCGGTTATGAAAAGAAGATGTTAGATAGTAGTAAAGAATTTTATGAGGCAACGGAACTTACAGTTAATATTGATAGAAAGATTGAAAAACTTTATGATTATGCTAACTTATCTTTTGATTTGGATACAGCAGATAATGGTAAGCAAGAGCTTTGTGAAAGAGTATCTAATTTATATAGTTTATATAAGAGTAAAGGATATTTTTATTATCTTAACGTGTTAAAATGTGGATATGATGGTTTAGAGAAATTTTATGAAGAGGAACCAAGACTTAAGGAATATGATATTAGTTTTAGAGATATGCTTAGGTTTAAAGAACATACACTTAGTGATGCTGAAGAAAAATTAATGGCTAATCTTAGTAAGGCTATTGGTAATTGTCAAAGTACGTATGAACTTTTTACCGATGCTGATATGTCATTTGATGATATTGAAGATGAAAAGGGAAAGAAAGTTCCTTTAACAAATAGTAATTATTCGGTATATATGGAAAGTAAGAAGCGACAAGTTAGAGAAGATGCATTTAAGACGCTTTACAGCGAATATAAAAAATATGCTAATACGATTGGGTCATTATTAATGACAAATATGAAGGAACTTTCGACTTTTGCTAAAATTAATAAATATAATAGTGCTATTGAAGATAGTTTATATGCTGATGCAGTCGATGTTAAGGTCTATGAAAATCTAATTGCCAGTGTACATGATGGCATAGGATATCTTCATGAATATTATGATTTGAAGAAAAAAGTACTAGGTTTAGATGAACTTCATTTATATGATGTATATGTTCCTATCGTTAGTGAATACAATAAGAAATATGATTATGAGACCGCGAAAAAGACGATTTTAAAGGTGTTAAAGGTTTTTGGAAAGGAATATACGGATAAAGTTAAAGATATTTTAGATAACCGAATTATAGATGTTTATCCAACTAAAAATAAAAGAACTGGTGGTTATTCAGGAGGATGTTACGATACAGAACCATATATTTTACTTAACTATCAAGATAAATATGGTGATATGTCGACACTTATTCATGAAATGGGTCATTCGATGCATAGTTATTATTCGAGAACTTATAATAGTTATCAAAATAGTAGTTATAAGATTTTTGTGGCAGAAGTTGCTTCGACGGTTAATGAATTACTTCTTAGTAAGTATATGTTAGAACATAGTAAAAGTAAGGAAGAAAAGTTATTTATTTTGAATAATTTAATGGAATTATATCGAGCAACAATATATAGACAGACAATGTTCGCGGAATTTGAAAAGATAATTTCTGAAATGACAGATAAAGAAGAAGTTTTAACAGCAGAAAAATTATCAAATATTTATTATGATCTAAATAAATTCTATTTTGGTAAAGGAACTTATGTCGATGATGAAATAAGATATGAGTGGGAGAGAATTCCACATTTCTACTATGATTTTTATGTTTATAAATATGCAACTGGTTTGAGTGCTTCGACGGTTATTGTTAATGATATTTTAAGTGGCAAGGAAAAAGCTGTCGATAACTATATTGAATTTTTAAAATGTGGAAGCAAACTTTTACCTATTGATTCACTTAAACTTGCGGGTGTTGACTTAACAGATAAAAAAGTTGTAAAAATGGCGACAGAAGAGTTTAAGAAAATTCTTGATATGTATAAAGAACTTATAAACTAAAAAAGATGTGAAAATAAATCTTACATCTTTTTTAGTTACTATTAAATAATCCTTTGAGATAATTATTAATATCAGTAGCATTAACGTAATAAGTAGAACCATTATTGGTGGTTAAGACAATGGAACTGTTATCGATAATAAGGATTTCTTTCTTTTGAATAATACCTTTATTTTCATAGGAAATGGTAACAGTTAGATAGCAATTATTGATATTACCTGTCCAAGGTCCATTATTTGATAATTTTTTCCATTTGTTTGATATGGTATTTAAAACATCATTATCTAAAGTTTTTTGTCTTCCTTCACAATCGGTCATGACAATTTCATAACTGGCAGACTTTTTGATATCACTTGTCCAATCTTTATTATTATTAGTTACTAATATAAAAGTGATGATAATGCCAAAGAAAGCTATTGTACATCCAATAATGAGATAATTCTTTTTAGTCATAAAATCCTCCTCCTATTATCAATTTAATATTAACATTAAGAAAGGTTTGTGTCAATAATTTTAAAAATATATCTTTCTTTTTTTGAGTAATTAAGATATACTTGTAATAGGTGAGTTATATGGAATTATTTGAATTAAAAAAAGAATATGCTTCACTTATTGATAAAGTAAATGACTTATGGAGGTCTCTTTGACATCGATAGAAAGATAGAACGTGAAGAAGAAATTAATAAATTAATGACTGATTCTTCTTTTTGGGATGATGTTAATAAGGCAAATGAGGTAGCTGGAGAACTTAAGAATATTAAAAGTATGGTTAGTTCGGTTAAAGAGTTATCTATACATATAAAAAATAATTATGATATTGTAAATGCTGATTTAGATGATGATGAACTTTTACAAATTGCTGAAGAAGAACTTGGTGACTTGAAAAAGAAAACGGATGAATTATCTTTGGCAACTTATTTAAATGGCGAATATGATGAAGCAAATGCGATAATTGAAATTCATTCGGGAGCAGGGGGAACGGAATCTTGTGATTGGGTTAGTATGTTATATCGAATGTATACAAGATATGCTTTAAATAATGGCTATCAACTGGTCGAATTAGATAAGTTAGATGGCGATGAGGCTGGTATTAAGTCGGTAATGTTTCAAATAAATGGTTTATATGCTTATGGTTATTTGAAGAGAGAAAAAGGTGTACATAGATTAGTTAGAATAAGTCCTTTTGATGCAAATAAGAGAAGACATACTTCTTTTGCGGCAGTTGATGTTATGCCTCAAATTGATAAAAGTATTGATATTGAAATTGCTGATAAGGATATGAGAGTCGACATATATCGAAGTAGTGGACCTGGAGGACAAGGAGTTAATACGACAGATAGTGCAGTTAGAATTACACATATTCCAACAGGTATTGTCGTTACTTGTCAAAATGAAAGAAGTCAAATTAGAAATAAAGAGAAAGCACTCGAGGTATTAAAAAGTAAATTATATTTAATGGAATTACAGAAGCAAAATGAAAAAATTAATGGTATTAAGGGGGAACAACTAAGTAATGGTTTTGGAAGTGCTAAGAGAAGTTATGTTTTATGTCCATATACTTTAGTAAAAGATAATGAAAGCGGATATGAAACAAGTAATGTTAATGCTGTTTTAGATGGAGAACTTGAAGGAATTATCGAGGCAGGTCTTAGAAGTTAAAAATTAATAAAAAGAGAAAAGGCGTTGGTAACAATGAAAATATTTGATTATTTTAGAAAAAAGAGAACTGATGAAATAGTCCGCTCAATCAACAAAAAAAATATTGGGAAGAGATATTTTTTGTTGGTAATGGGGTGTTTTACTCTTGCCCTTTCTTTTAATTTATTCTTTTTACGATACGGTATTGTTTGTTTTGGTATAAGTGGAATATCAATTATTTTAAGTGAATTTGGTGTTGATCCATCGCTCTTTATTTTTGCAGCGAATGTTATTTTGATGTTAGTAGCTTATATTGTATTAGGAAAAGAAAGTGCGTTAAATCAATTAGTAGGAGCCATTTTGTTTCCAGTATTTATTGAACTAACTTCTTTATTTACAGATTATATTGATTTTGGTAATACGGAAATGGTTGTCATTGCTATTTTGGGTGGTGTAATGGCAGGATTTGGATCAGGACTTATTTATAAAAGTAATTTCTCGACGGGAGGAACGGATGTTATTATTGAAATTATTTGTAAGTACTTACATGTGTCAATGGGAAATGCTAGTTTAGTTGTCAATGCTTTTATTATTTCTCTTGGAAAGATAGTATTTTCATGGAGTGAGACACTATATGCTGTTTTTGTATGTTATTTAATAGCGGTATTTACAGATAAGGTATTACTTGGTATATCGAAGAGCAAGGCTTTTTATATAGTTATTCGTAAGGAAAAGGAAAAAGAAATACGTGATTTTCTTGTATCACTTCCAAATGTTGGAATAACGGTAATTGATGCTGAAGGTGGTTATTCAAAAGATGATAGAACACTTTTACTTGCGGTTATTCCAACAAGACAGTACTTAATCGTTAAAGAAGGACTAAGGGAAATTGATAAAGATGTTTTCTTTTTGGTATGTGATTCTTACGAAGTTAGTAATGATAAGGGTGATTTCTTATGCTATTAAAAGATAAGAATGTGTATAAGAACTTTTTCCTTTTTATTATGGGAGTTTTGTTTAGTGCAGTAGCGGTAAGTGTGTTTTATAGTCCTAATGATGTTGTTACAACGGGTAGTACGGGACTTGCAATATTAATTAATAATTATATTGAAATTGATTTATCACTAATAATTTTTGTTATTTCTTCCGTTTTACTAGCAATAAGTTTTATGATTTTTGGTATTGAATATGGTTCTAAAAATATTTTAGGAACAATTATTTTTCCTATTTTTATTAGAGCAACGTCGATTATTAATAGGTTTGTTTCTTTTGAAGGAACATCTCTTTTTCTCCTTATTTTAATTGGAAGTGTTTTATCAGGAATCGGTTTTGGTCTCGTTAAAAAGTCAGGATATAGTTTAGGAGGATTTTATGTTTTATATGATTTACTTAATCATAAATTTAAAGTCTCGGTTGGAACGGCTAGTTTGATTTGTAATCTTTTAGTTATATTTTTAAGTATATTTGTATATGGTTTTGAGAAGTTTATTTATGCTTTTATTGGTTTATATGTAACTATTACGATTGCTGATAGGGTAATGATTGGTATTTCACGAAATAAGGCTTTTTATATTGTAACGAGGAAGCCTCGTGAAGTTAAAGAATACATTATCAATAATTTAGGATATACGGTAACGGTTTTAAAAGCTAAGGGTGGATATTCTAATAAGAAAAAAAAGATGCTTTTATGTGTTATTCCAACAACACAGTATGTGAAGATAAAAGATTTTATTAGAGAGATTGATAAGGATGCTTTCTTTTTAATAACGGATAGTTATTATACTTCTAAGAAAGAAAAAATAAGGAAAATTATGTAAACTTTATATCGTGTATTTTAAAATAAAGAAAATAATGATATAATCCTGAATTTGACAGTTTTAGAAAGACAAAATCTCTCAAGCCCTATATTTATAAGGGACTGAGAGATTTTT